>JBDNSL010000205.1:0-1110 GCA_047719095.1 Acetobacter sp. | reverse complement strand
TTCGTCATTATGGATCACTCCACATTCATTTGCTGTGATGACGCCCTTTGTCAGAAAGCAGCGCCACCCGTTTGAACCGCGCGTAACATAACGCCGCGTCGCGTTAGCACTCCCCCACGAGGAGTGCCAGAGCAGAAGGTAGGTTCGCCCCACAGGGGAGTCAAGGAAAGGGGGGGAAGTTTCTTTTTGTTTTAACTTCATCCCAGATAAGGAGATTGAGCATGGGACAGATACGCACATTACAGGCAGCAGACGGGCACGAATTTGCAGCGTGGGAGACGGAGCGGAGCACGCACCCCTACGCGCTGGTGGTGCTGCCCGAAATTTTTGGCGTAAACCACCATATCCGCACCGCGTGTGAGCGGTTTGCCCAAGCGGGCTTTCACGTTATTGCCCCCGCCCTGTTTGACCGGGCCGAGCGCGGGGTGGAACTGGAATACACGACCGATGGCGTGCAAAAGGGTCTTGCCCTGCGCGCACGCATTCCACTGGCCCAGACCCTGCTGGACGTGCAGGCCGCTGCCCATGCGCTCAAGGCCCGCAGGGTTGGGGTGATCGGGTATTGCTGGGGGGGTACCCTTGCATGGAATGCAGCCTGCCAGACAGATGACTTTGCCGCAGCCGTAAGCTGGTATGGCGGAGGCATTGCCGCCCATAAGCAGGAGACTCCGCATTGCCCTGTGCAATTACATTTTGGTGAGCGCGACACCAGCATCCCCCATACCGACATAGCCGCCATACGCGTAGCCCACCCGGAGGTGGAACTCTATGTGTATGACAGCGCAGAGCACGGTTTTGGCTGCGATGAGCGCGCGTCCTACAACGCAAAAGCCTTTGAGAGCGCGCAGGAACGCAGCATTGCATTCCTTAAAAGCACGCTCAATCCGTAAGGCTGAGCAGGGGACGTAAATGCACTCGGGGCTGAATTGTGATTGACAAGCGCCCCCGGTCATGGGGGAGAATGTCCTCTCTCCTCGTGGCACGTCGTGTGCGAGAGGAGTAACTGGCCGAAATAAGGATGACTTCGCTCATGTCGACAGGTACCGTTAAATGGTTCAACGCCACCAAAGGGTTTGGTTTTATTGCCCCCGATGATGGAGGGAAAGACGT
>JBDNSL010000204.1:0-1120 GCA_047719095.1 Acetobacter sp. | reverse complement strand
GAGCGGACCCGGCCAGTGTTGCCCCGACCTGTATGACCCCTGACCGGATAACACGGGTTTGCTGCCGCAGGGGGGATGTCTGCTTCCGGCGTGCTAACCGCCCAGCATGAACTGCGCCCAGTAGGGCAGGGCGGGGCTGTTGCGTAGCAAAAACACCATCAGCATTCCAACGGCGCAGGGCAAGGCCGTAGGGTAGCGCCAGACAGGGTGCGCGGTGGAGCAGACAGCCGCCCGCACCATGGGGGTGTGCGTGTTGCGCCGCAGACCGCGCATGGCCCAGAACCCAATCCCCGAAAGGAACAGAAACGCCCAGAACCCGCCCAGTCCCACCCATGCCCCGCATGCGCTTAGCAAGAGTAGATCGGCAGCGGACATAAAATTACCCCGCCGGGTCATGGACAGGCCGAACAGGCCCGCGCCCCCCAGCATCCAGCCGACACAGGCCCCCCCGATGGCGCTGCCCGCATGGCCAAGTGCCGCCCCCGCCAGCAGCCCGCATAACAGCATGGGCATGAGGATGGCGTTGGGGAGCCAGCCTTCGCGCCGGTCAAACTGCACCAGCAGGTTGGCAAGGTGGAGGGCTACCCCGTCCGCCAGAACAATGGAGGGAGGGGTGTAGATCAGCAGGGTGAGCGAGCAGGCCGCCGCCAGCAGGCAGCCTGCCACCAGTTCATGCTGCTGTTGGGAGTTCGGCGCCTCCATAGGGGGGCGCACCCCTGCCGCCACAGGCAGCCAGCGCAGCGCAAGGGCACAAACCCGGACGGAAAGGGGGAACAGCAGGGCAATGCACATACCGGCCAGAGCGGCGGGCACGGTACGGGCCAGCAGGCTCCAGACCAGCATGGCCAGTGTTGCCCCGACCTGAAGGGTTGCATCAGTCATTCTGGGTGTGCGCATGCTCTGCTCGCTCTGGCAAAGGCGTGGTCTGTGCTGTCCGCATCATGCCATAACGCTGTGCCGGGCATCTGTCATGGGGCATTGGGCGGCGCTGGAGGGGATGGGGCCAATAAATCTGTGGCAATCGGGGGGAAGGAACGCTATTTATAGACGAACTGCCGTGAGCAGAGGAGGTCTGGCCTCCCCTACGGCACCGCACAAACACAAGGGAGCTGGCATTTTC
>JBDNSL010000203.1:0-1121 GCA_047719095.1 Acetobacter sp. | reverse complement strand
GAATACTTTGCATGTCTAATATGCACACTGGCAATTTAAGTGCGCGCATACAGTGGCATGGAGGCCCAACATGGGCATAGTATCGGATACTATGGAGAACACCGAGCGCCCTTCCTTTGCCTGCCCCCCTCCGCAGCGCTCCACCCTGCGTGAGGCGGCTTTGGCGCATCTGGCCCGCTTTGGCACAACCCGGCAGGGGCGGGAGCAGGTTCTGCTCCGCCGTATTGCGCGCTGGGCGCAAAAAACCCAGCGGGAGGGGGACTGTGCACAGGCTGTGGGCGAGCATGCAGCACAGCTACGCCCCGTGGTGGTGAGTGTTGTGGACGATATGGTGCGCTTGGGTGCTGTGGATGACGCGGTTTTTGCCCACTCGCGCGTGCGCAGGCTTGTGCGCTCGGGCCGCTCGGGGCGCGCGGTGGAGGCACATCTGGCGGCAAAGGGTGTGGCTCCCAGTGTGCGCGATGCAGCATTGGAGAGTGCTGTGGGAACACTCACCCCCACCGAGCGCGAGGTGTGCGCGGCACTGGTGCTTGCACGCAAACGCAGGCTTGGCCCGTTTGCCGTGGAGCCTGCCTTACCCGATGAGGATGACGCCGCAGGTGCGGGGCCTTGGCACAAAGCACTTGGGGTGCTGGCCCGTGCGGGGTTTACGCGGGATGTGGCCCGTGCGGTGCTGGAGATGCACGCCGAGGAAGCGGAGGGCTGGATGGACCGTTTGAGAGCCGAGTCGTGAAAGGTGGATGGGTGTGCCTTGCCCTGCCACTACTGCTGTCGGCCTGTGCCGGGGGCGGGTCGGGCAGTGGGCATGGGAGCTGGCATGGGGCTGTGCAGTGCGCGCCCTATGCGCGTGAGCACTCGGCTGTAAACCTGCGGGGAGATGCGGCAACTTGGTGGTTGCAGGCGCGTGGGCAGTACGCACGTGCAGCCAGACCAAGGGAGGGGGACGTGCTTGTGTTCCGCTCCACGCGCAGGCTACCATCGGGCCATGTTTCGGTGGTCAGGGAGGTGCGTAATAGCCGCCTTGTGCTGGTGGACCATGCCAACTGGGAACCCGGCGAGGTTACGCGCCATGCGCCCGTGCAGGACGTGTCTGCACGTAATGACTGGACGCGGGTGCGGGT
>JBDNSL010000202.1:0-1190 GCA_047719095.1 Acetobacter sp. | reverse complement strand
TCTACATTCCGTCCCCCACATGTCGCACTCGACACCCGAGACGTGCCGGCCCCGCTGCTTTTCCCGCGACGGGGGCCAGCGCACGAACTGAGACTGAAGCCGGTCATCAATCATGGCCATGGGTGCAGCCGCCAGAGCAAAGCGCCGACGATAGGTTCTGGTAACATACTCTCCCGCAACAGCAGGGCTGTGGGCCATCTCCGTCTCGCGTTCCAGTTTGCGGACCAGATCATCCCGTTCCCGGCGCGGCAACGTGGTCAGCATGCCGCGTGGATAATACGTCCTCTTCCCGTCCTGCCGGGCAATGCCCTGCTCGATAAGATGCGCCTGGCAACGGCCCACCGCATCCCTGACCTCGGCGCCGAAACCGGCATCGTCGAGCGCGACCGGATCGCGGGCAATAAGCTGGCGATCCAGCCAGGTCGTCGCCCTTACCGTCACCTGCTCCCCGATCGACAGATCGGACTGCACATCCAGTGCGACGCGGCTACGGCTCCCAGCCTTATTGAACCGGCGCAGTTCCACAGCCGGGGCCGAACAACATGTTTACGCTGCTATGGACCAAATTCTCATGGCCGCGTAATGTGTAAAAGTCGGTCCCTACCAATCATGGGGATGATTACATCGCGTATCTGATGATCGACAGCACGATCGTCCGGGCTCACCAGCACAGCGCGGGTGCCCGTAAAAAAGGGGCGCGGATCAGGCCATCGGACGGTCCCGGGGCGGCCTGACCACGAAAATCCACGCCATTGTCGATGCTACGGGAAAGGCCGTGGCTCTTTCGCTGACACCAGGGCAAAGCGCCGACATCACCGAAGCAAATACCCTTCTGGATGAAGTCGATCCCGAAGCCTTTATCGCTGACAAGGCGTATGATGCTGATCCGCTTATCGAAAAGCTTGAAGAACGGCAGATCACACCGGTTATTCCATCAAGGAGAAACCGACGCCATCCAAGGAAAATCCGCTTCTCACTCTACAAAAAGAGAAACGAAATCGAACGGTTCTTCGCCAGACTGAAACAGTTCAGAGGCATTGCAACACGATACGACAAGCTGAAATCAACATTCCTCGCAGCAGTCCAACTCGTCTCCGCCATCATCAAAACTAACTGACGACACGCCCTAGTATGACTCAAGGTTTTTGGCCGGTAATGGACTTTCATAACAGTCACTAAGACACCTACGT
>JBDNSL010000201.1:0-1522 GCA_047719095.1 Acetobacter sp. | reverse complement strand
TGGCAGAAGCAGGACCATGCGCACCAAGCCTGACCAACCTACGCAGCCCCTGCCCACGGGCACGTCTGCCACCGCCCCGATATCTCCCCTTCCCTCATGGGTGGATGCGCTTTACCGCCGAGCGGGAGAAGCCCGCTCGGCCATACGTCTGGCCGGGTTGCTGGTGTGGGTGCCGCTTTCCGTCGGGTTTGAGGCCTGCCTGCTGCCTGTGCCCGGCACGGCCAAAATTCGCTGGACGCGGGTTATCTGGGGTGTTCTGTGCCGCATTATTGGCCTGCGCATTACTGTCCGGGGCAAGCGGGCGGGTACGGTTGGGGGCATAAAAGCCCGCCAGCGGGGCGAGCGGCCCGTCATTTATATTTCCAACCACATGTCCTGGGTGGACGTGCCCGTGCTGGGCACGTTGCTGCCATCGGTTTTTGTGGCCAAGGGGGATATTGAAAAATGGCCGGTTATGGGGGTTGTCTCCCATATTGGCCGCACCATTTTTGTCAGCCGCCAACGCAGCACAACCGGGCGCGAACGTGACCAGATGATCAAACGCATGGTGGAGGGGGACAACCTGATTCTCTTCCCCGAGGGCACATCATCAGACGGGTCGCGGGTTCTGCCTTTCATGTCCGCGTTTTTTGCCATTGCCAAGCTGCCCAAGCTCAAAGAGGGCATGGACGAAAGCCTGCTCCCCGTTACCTACAAACCCGGTATGGCACCCCTTATCCAGCCCATCTCCCTTGTGTATGACCGGCTGGAAGGGCTACCGATCGGCCGTTTCCGCCGCCCGATTTTTTCGTGGTACGGGGATATGGACCTAGGCCCCCACGTTTGGAAACTGCTGCAATGGAAGCGCTCCCGCGTAACCGTGGTGCTACACGAACCTCTGGACCCGGACCTGTTCCCCAGCCGCAAGGCCTTGGCACAAGCAACATGGAAAGCCGTGGCCGATGGCTGCGCGGACCTGCGGCAGAACCGCGAGCCGCGCATTCAGCCCGGCCGGTTTATTCCCTCCACCCTGCCCGCCAATTTTTTGCCTGCTCATGTCAAGAAAACAAAACTGCTGCTTGACAGAGCGGCCTTATTTTTTGCTTCATTCAAAAAGAGGACATAACCTGCGGAAACGCATTCAGGCGGCTTCCGTATTGTTCAGGACAGGAGACCACTCTGTCAGGCATGGCATGGCCCTTGTTGCACACCATTACGTCCCACTCACCCACAAGCCGTGAGAAAAGAGGCTTGACCTGTGCGGCCACACGCCTGATGTCCTCTTTCCGCCGTATGGAATGGGCCTGCGGCAGAGCGGAGTGGCAGCCATTATGACCCGAACCCCCGACCAGACAGCACCGTCACGCGCCCTGCATGTGATTACATGGGGCTGCCAGATGAATGTGTATGACAGTGCACGCATGGGGGATGTGCTCCGCCCGCTTGGCTACCAGCCAGTGGACACGCCCGACACGGCGGACATGATCATCCTCAACACCTGCCACATCCGCGACCGCGCAGCGGAAAAGGTTTTTTCCGAACT
>JBDNSL010000200.1:0-1532 GCA_047719095.1 Acetobacter sp. | reverse complement strand
CGGCTGCGGTGGCCGGGCCCATGGCCGGGCTGATCCGCCTGCAATGGTGGCGCGAGGTGCTGGAAAAGACCCGCGCCCCCGAGCACATTCTGGCCCCTTTCCTGCTGGGGATGATGGCATGCGGGCAGGCCCGGCTGGCCACATTGCTCCGTCTTGTTCACTCTTGCGAGATGGAACTGACCGGCGCGCGTGATCAACCGGCATGGGAGGGCATGATGCGTGATGGCTCCGGAGCGCTGCAACGCGCAACAGGCGAACTGCTGGGGGTGGAAGACCCTGCCATCCTGCTCAGGCTGGAAGCCTGTGGTATGGCCTATGGGGCAGGGGCCATGCTGCGGCACTGGCCCGTGCTCCAGCAGTCAGGGCGGTTTATATGGCCCGCTCAGCAGGAGGCGCTCAGATTACAGGGGCAGGCATGGCTGGCGGCGCTGGACTGGCCCCATCTGCCCGCGCCTTTGCGCCTTGCGGCTCTGCCTGCCGTACTGGCTGAGCGCGACCTTGCAGGGGCTGCCCGGCAGGCCGGGCAGCCCCGTGGGCTGGGGGATCGCGCCGCACTCATGTGGCAGGGTGTTAAGGCCCTGCGTGCGTTTGAGCGCGGCTGAACGGCTTGGAGGGGCTAAACCCTTACGGGTCGTTGGCCACAATGTTTTCCAGTACCCCGATCAGGGCGGAATAGTCCGCATCTGCTGCGGCGCGGCGGGTCAGGGAGAATTCCTGCGTGACTGCGGCCATGGTGGGCACGGGCACGGCCAGACGGGCACAGGCATCAAGCAGCAGGCGCATGTCTTTTTGCATGAGCCGGGTAGGGAACTGGGGCGAAAAATCCCCTTCCTTGGCCATTTTGATCTTGCGTTTGTGGTGGGGGGAGATCACGGCCATGTTATCCAGCGCATCAAACAGCATGGTGCGGTCGAGGCCCGCGGCCAGACCATAGGCAATGCCTTCGGCCACGGCGGCCAGCCCGGCCCCCATAATTCCGTTAATAACCAGCTTGAGCCGTGCGCCACTGCCTGCCGGGCCTGCATGAATGGTCAGGCGGCCAATGGCGTCAAACACCGGTTTGGCGCGGGCCATGTCATCCTCACTCCCACCAGCCAGCACCACCAGACTGGCGCTGTCCGCCTCAGGCGTGCTGCCAGAAACCGGACAGTCCACAACGCTGACTTTCAGCTTCTGGCCCGCATCCAGCAAGGCCTGTGCGGCTTCGGGGGAGACGGAGCTTGTGTTCAGTAACAGTCCGCCCTCTGGCATGCCGGCCAGTGCGCCCTGTGGGCCGTACATGCTGGTGCTCAGGGCCTCATCATCCGGGACGCACACAAGAACAATATCAGCCGTTTTGGCAACATCTGCCGGGCTGGGCAGGAAGGCGGTGTTTTCGTCTCCCCCCTTGCCGGAGGGCGTGTAAGCCACGGCTGCAAACCCTGCTTTTTTCAGGTTTGCGGCCATGCGGCTGGCCATTGCGCCAAACCCGATAAAACCGATTGTCTTTGCTGTGCTCATGGTATCAGAGACTCCTGCATGTTCTTGCGTAT
>JBDNSL010000199.1:0-1532 GCA_047719095.1 Acetobacter sp. | reverse complement strand
CGGCTGCGGTGGCCGGGCCCATGGCCGGGCTGATCCGCCTGCAATGGTGGCGCGAAGTGCTGGAAAAGGCCCGTCCTCCCGAGCACATTCTGGCCCCCTTTCTGCTGGGGATGATGGCATGCGGGCAGGCCCGGCTGGCCACACTGCTCCGCCTTGTTCACTCTTGCGAGATGGAACTGACCGGCGCGCGCGATCAACCGGCATGGGAGGGCATGATGCGTGATGGCCCCGGCGCGCTGCAACGCGCTATGGGCGAATTGCTGGGGGTGGAAGACCCCGCCATCCTGCTCAGGCTGGAGGCCTGTGGCATGGCTTATGGGGCAGGGGCCATGCTGCGGCACTGGCCGGTACTCCAGCAATCAGGGCGGTTTATATGGCCTGCCCGGCAGGAGGCGCTCAGGCTACAGGGGCAGGCATGGCTGGCGGCGCTGGACTGGCCCCATCTGCCCGCGCCTTTGCGCCTTGCGGCTCTGCCTGCCGTACTGGCTGAGCGCGACCTTGCAGGGGCTGCCCGGCAGGCCGGGCAGCCCCGTGGGCTGGGGGATCGCGCCGCACTCATGTGGCAGGGTGTTAAGGCCCTGCGTGCGTTTGAGCGCGGCTGAACGGCTTGGAGGGGCTAAACCCTTACGGGTCGTTGGCCACAATGTTTTCCAGTACCCCGATCAGGGCGGAATAGTCCGCATCTGCTGCGGCGCGGCGGGTCAGGGAGAATTCCTGCGTGACTGCGGCCATGGTGGGCACGGGCACGGCCAGACGGGCACAGGCATCAAGCAGCAGGCGCATGTCTTTTTGCATGAGCCGGGTAGGGAACTGGGGCGAAAAATCCCCTTCCTTGGCCATTTTGATCTTGCGTTTGTGGTGGGGGGAGATCACGGCCATGTTATCCAGCGCATCAAACAGCATGGTGCGGTCGAGGCCCGCGGCCAGACCATAGGCAATGCCTTCGGCCACGGCGGCCAGCCCGGCCCCCATAATTCCGTTAATAACCAGCTTGAGCCGTGCGCCACTGCCTGCCGGGCCTGCATGAATGGTCAGGCGGCCAATGGCGTCAAACACCGGTTTGGCGCGGGCCATGTCATCCTCACTCCCACCAGCCAGCACCACCAGACTGGCGCTGTCCGCCTCAGGCGTGCTGCCAGAAACCGGACAGTCCACAACGCTGACTTTCAGCTTCTGGCCCGCATCCAGCAAGGCCTGTGCGGCTTCGGGGGAGACGGAGCTTGTGTTCAGTAACAGTCCGCCTTCTGGCATGCCCGCCAGCGCGCCCTGTGGGCCGTACATGCTGGCGCTCAGGGCCTCATCATCCGGGACGCACACAAGAACAATATCAGCCGTTCTGGCAACATCTGCCGGGCTGGGCAGGAAGGCGGTGTTTTCGTCCCCTCCCTTGCCGGAGGGCGTGTAGGCCACGGCTGCAAATCCTGCTTTTTTCAGGTTTGTGGCCATGCGGCTGGCCATTGCGCCAAACCCGATAAAGCCGATTGTCTTTGCTGTGCTCATGGTATCAGAGACTCCTGCATGTTCTTGCGTAT
>JBDNSL010000198.1:0-1535 GCA_047719095.1 Acetobacter sp. | reverse complement strand
TCTTCTTCTTCCATCCATATGATATAGGAAGAATTTCAGGCGCTAACAGGCCCTAAATGTATTGTCTGTGAATGAACCAAGAACTCCGCCTCAGCTTCGATTCGGTTTGGGAAAATCATCTTCTATCCACCTCCATTAACTTTCATAGAGATTTTAATTAATACACACCGTATTTTATTAAATACTCTGCAAGTGACAATCGCAATCCTACTAGCTTAATTGTGATTTATATTATTTTTATTTCGGAGAACATTGAGTGATCTTGTTTTTAATCGTAATTCTTCGATAATACAATGTCCGCTCCCACCCATTGTTGCCTTCAGACATTTCTACCATATTCCCTCCTCGCTAACCGCGCCACCAGCAGATAAAGCGCCGGGGTCGTGAACATGGTCTGGGCCTGACTGACCAGCAGGCCACCGATCAGCGCAATACCCAGCGGCACCGCGCCGAGGGCCGCGGCAAAGGTGGTCATGACGATCGGCCGCAGGCGCAGCAGGCACGCCTCGCGAATGGCATCCCGTGGCGTCATGCCCCGTTCGCGCTCGGCATGGATGGCGAAATCCACCAGCAGGATGGCGTTTTTCAGCGAGATGCCCGTCAGCAGCAGCATGGCGATGACCGCCATGCCCGAGAACGGCAGGCCGAACAGGTCCAGTGCCATCACCGCCCCGATCCCGGCCGAGGGAATGGTGGAGAGAATGGTCAGTGGATGCCACACGCTTTCATAGAGCATGCCCAGCGTGATCCACACTGCCAGAATGGCCGCAGTGATCAGGATTTCGCTGTCATGGGTGCTTTTGCCGATGTCCCCTTCATCACTCTGCAGTTCGCCGTTGATGGTCTCCGGCAGATGCAGGCTCCGCCACTCCTGATCGATGATCGTCTGCACCTGTGACAGGCTGACGCCAGAGGCCAGTTCCAGCGCCAGCGAGGCGGAACTGGCATAGCCGATATGGGTAACCGCCACCGGGTCGAGGCTGGGGGTGATGCGGGCGACCACCGACAGTGGCACCAGCGTCTCCGCCCCCGTTGCCACGGCCGATCCGGTCGAGGCATTCGCCCCGCCCGCCAGAGAATTGGCGATCTGGTTTCGAAACGCCGTGGCACTGGTCGAAGCTGTGGTACTGGCCGCAGCCGACGTGACCACCCGGATAGTATTCGACGCCGAACTACCGGAAGCAGACCCACCGGACGGGCTGACCCAGAACTGCCTCAGGATTTCCGGGTCCTGCTGAAAGCGGTTTTCCACCGTCAGCACCACGTTATACTGCCCATGTGCGGTGTAGACGACCGAGGCCGTGGTCTGGCCGAGCGCATCGGACAGGGTGTTGCCGATCACCTGTGGCGTGACGCCGACACGGGCGGCGGTATCGCGGTCAATGGCCAGCGTGATACCCTGTCCCGGCGGATCGACATCCGGGTCCACGTCCCTGAATTCGGGACGATGCCGCAGGGCTTTCGCCAGCCTGCGTGTCGCCGGGGCGCACCACCGAGCAGGATGGGATCGGTCAGCGAGCGATGCACCGGGACAT
>JBDNSL010000197.1:0-1549 GCA_047719095.1 Acetobacter sp. | reverse complement strand
CTGCAAAAATACCGCCCAACGCCTGCCAGCCAAAATGGGGAGCCCCACCCCAGCCGTCTGCCAGAAAATGGTCCCATGTAAAGGCAGGTGCCACAACACCCATGAACACCAGCAGCTCAACAATGGCAGCAATGGTAATAAACAGCTCAAAGGTTGCTGCAATATGCACGCCTACGATGTTGAGCGTCATGAACACCAGATACGCACCCAGAGCTGCCACCTTGGGGGAAAGCCCGGGGAACTGGACGTTCAGGTAAGCGCCAATAGCCAGTGCAATGGCTGGTGGCGCAAAAATGAACACGATCAGGGTTGCAAGGCCAGCAATAAGCCCGCCCCAGCGCCCCAATGCCCGAAAGCTGTAGGCAAAAGGGCCACCTGCATGCGGGATGGAGCACGTCAGTTCTGTAAAACTGAAGATAAAGGCCGTGTACATCAAAGCCACAAAAACGGTGGCCACCAGAAATCCGAGCGTTCCGGCCGTTCCCCACCCGTAACTCCAGCCAAAATACTCGCCAGAAATGACAAGTCCAACGGCAATCCCCCACAAATGGAAGGCACCGAGAGACTGGCTGAGCTTTGTCCCGCTGCTCTCACTCATGCGTCTGTGTCCTTATCATGTAAAGATAGTGTGTTGCTGCCTGCCAGTTGGTCCGGGGCAGCGTCTTTCAAACCGACACCAGTCAGGCCAAGTCGTCTGGCTTCCTGCATCAGCCATGCCAGCTTGCTTGCGCCAGCAGGTATCGTCATGCCGTGTGCATGGATGTTGGACAGGCAGTTCCGTGAGGAATCCGGGCACCCCACATACGGTGCGTATGTCAGGTAAATGCCAAGGCTGTCCGCAACGCTCAGGCCGGGGCGCTCGCCAATCATCATGACGACCATGCTGGCCCCCATGGCCTGTGCAATCTCATCCCCCAAGGCGACGCGGCTTTGCGTTGCAATCACCAAAGGAGCTATCCGCCACCCCTGCAAAAGAGGCTGCATGGCCTGAAAAACAGGTATGGCGTTTGTCTGGGTCGCAATGGAGGAAAGACCATCCGCTGCAACAAAAACAACGTCCCACGCCTCTTTGCGCAGCATATGCAAAGAGTTTTCCGAAAGCCTGCGGCCCAGATCCGGGCGGCGCAGATACGTGGCGCGGTCCGTGGCCCGGCTTTGCACATGCAGGCAGGGAGCGCCACGCAACTGCTGCTCCATGGCCTGCACGTTCAGCGGTGCATGTACGGCATCGCGCGCCTGAGCATGCGCGGCCTGAAAAGCCAGAACATCCGTTGTGCGCTGTGCATTGCCACTACGGCCCAGACCAATGCGCGCACGGGTAAGACCCCGCAGGGGCTGCCACGCATCTGCTGCCGCGCCGGGCTGGGTCTTCTGGGGTTTGCCGTATTCCGTCATGCTGCCCCCACCAGCCTGGCCAGTTGCGTCTGCCCAAGTTCCAGAGGGCGCATGTGGTTGCTCAGGCCATCATACAGCCCCATACGCTCCAGCCATGCGGCAAATTCGGGGGCCGGGCGTGCGCCAAGCATGTTCCGCAGGGTCAGAATATCGT
>JBDNSL010000196.1:0-1551 GCA_047719095.1 Acetobacter sp. | reverse complement strand
CTTCTGGGGCGGGGTTCTGGGTGTGTCCGCCCAGATTGGCGATCTGGCTGAAAGTGCGATGAAGCGGGCTTTGGGCGTTAAGGATTCCGGCACGCTGCTGCCGGGGCATGGTGGTCTGCTGGACCGGTTTGATGGTCTGGTCATTGCGGCCCCTGTTGCTGCGGCCATCTCCCTTGCTGTGCCCGGTGCGCCGTTCTGGGTTGCTGGCCTGCATGACCTTGTGCATGGGCTTGTTGCTGGTATGCCGGGTTAGTCCAACTGTTGCGCGGCGGCCTGTAGGGCCGCTGTGTTTGTTATTTTTCGGGTGTGGAAGACTAAAACATGAGAACCGTAACCGTTCTGGGGACTACCGGCAGTATTGGCTGCTCTACCGTGGATCTGCTTGAGCAGGCGCGAGACCAGTTTCGGGTACGTGCTCTTGTGGGGGGCAAAAATGCGGCCAAGCTGGCCGAACAGGCCCTCAGCCTGAAGGCGGAACTAGCAGTTCTGGCTGATGAGGGAGCCTACGCCGAGCTAAAAACACTTCTGGCCGGGAGTGGTGTTGAGGTCGCCTGTGGCCGCAAGGCGGTTATAGAAGCGGCAGGCCTGCCCGCGGACTGGACAATGGCTGCCATTACAGGTGCCGCCGGTCTGGAGCCGACCCTTGCCGCCGTTAAAAACGGCAACAGCATTGCGCTGGCCAACAAGGAAGCGCTGGTCTGCGCGGGGGATGTTATGCTTCGCGCTGTGCAGGAAGCAGGGGCAACACTTCTGCCGGTCGATTCCGAACATAACGCCGTTTTCCAGTCCATGGCGGACCGGCAGGCGGATCAGGTTGAAAAAATTATTCTCACGGCATCAGGTGGCCCGTTCCGTAATGCCTCTGTCGAAGTCATGCGTGCGGCCACACCGGCGCAGGCGCTCAAGCACCCAACGTGGAGCATGGGGGCCAAAATCAGCATCGATTCCGCCACCATGTTCAACAAGGGGCTGGAAGTTATTGAAGCTGCACGTATTTTTGGCCTGACAGAAGACCGGATTGACGTGCTGGTTCACCCCCAGTCCGTGGTGCATGGCATGGTGCAGTACACCGATGGCAGCCTTATCGCCCAGATGGGTTCGGCCGACATGCGTATTCCCATTGCCCACACACTGGCCTGGCCGCAGCGGATGGCTACGACCTCCAGCCGGTTGGACCTTGCAGCTTTTGGAACGCTGGAGTTCATTGCTCCTGATGAGGTGCGTTTTCCCGCCCTGCGTCTGGCCCGGCAGGCATTGCGTGAAGGCAGGGCGGTTCCGGCCATTCTGTCTGCTGCCAATGAGATCGCAGTGGAAGCATTTTTGAAAGAGCAGATCGGTTTTCTGGATATCGCCCGCGTGGTGGAGGCCACCATGGCTGAGCTTGGTGCGCCCCCGGCCGATACGCTGGACGCCGTGCTCCACTGGGATGAGCAGGCGCGGCGGGTTGCAACCCAACAGATTTCCGTTGTGACTGCTTGAGAAAACCGCCCTTGATCCCGATATCGGAGGAATGATGATACACGATTATCTGCGCACCCTGATTTCCTTCGT
>JBDNSL010000195.1:0-1571 GCA_047719095.1 Acetobacter sp. | reverse complement strand
GTATCAAACAGCTTGTGCTGGCAGCGGCCAAGGGCCTTGGCGCGGTAGAGCGCCATGTCCGCGTACTGTAACAGGGTGGTCACATCCCCTGCCTGAAGCGGAAAGCCCGCAGCCCCGATACTGGCCCCGGACTTGGCCTTGGCACCCTGAATAATATAGGGCTGGCCAAGGCTTGCCACCAGTTCCACCAACCGGGTCTCTATCTCGTCCAGATTGCCGTAGTGCTGCCAGATCACCGCGAACTCGTCCCCACCAAGGCGGGCAACAAAGTCGTCCTCGCGGCAGCAGGCCTTAAGCCGGGCGGCGGCGGCAATCAGCAGTTCATCCCCCCCGCTATGGCCATACATGTCGTTGATGGACTTGAAGTAGTCGAGGTCTATGTAGAGCAGCACAAACGGGTTGCTCAGGTCCTGCGACAACTCGGCCAGACGGATGCCAAGATAGTAGCGGTTGGGCAGGCCGGTCAGGCTGTCATAATGGGCCAGCCGCTCAATCCTGCGCTGGGCATCCCGATATTCGGTAATATCGTCGGCCACGCACAGTTCCCAGCGCATGTTGCCGTCATCATCGGCAATCAGCAGGTCATGGCGGGAGACCACGCGCGAGCGGCCTTCGCGGTCGACCAGTGTTTCTTCCACCGCTTCGGGCTGCTGGTACAAAAACGGGTCTTCGGCCAAGGCACCGTCCAGCAGCAGGGGGGCGTTGTAGGGCGCACCTGCGTAGGGGGCGGCTGTATGCAGGCCATACTCCTCCGCCGCCTTGTTATGCACAATGATGTCACCCGTCTTGATATCCCGCACCTGAATGGCGGTAGGGATATTGTCCACTATACCGGAAATAAAGGATTTATCGCGCATGATGGTTTTATTGGCCTGCCGAAGTTCGCCCGCAATCTTGTTGAGCTCGTTGATGGTATCGATGGCCTGTGCGTGCAGGGAACGCGTAAGACTGAGTGCTGAACCCAGCCCATAATACTGACCACCTTCGGTGATGATGAATTCGTTGATCTGGTTGAGGGATCGGATGTTCAGAATTTTTGCAACAAAGTCGGGCACTTTTTCGTGCACATCAACCAGTATGGGTTCGCACTCCATAAGCAGGGAGATGGGGCGGTTGGCGTAAACCTCGTACCCAAAACGCTGCCCAAGACGCAAAAAAAAGTCCCGCCGTTGCACCATGCCTATGGGCCGGTTGTGCTCGTCCACCACGGGAATACCCGCCAGTTCGGCATTGTCCTGAAAAATGGCGAGAACATGCGACCCCGCCTCCGTGGCATGGACGGGCTCTACCCTGCTTGCAATATCGCGCATCTGGCGTTGGTTGGAATACGCGGGCACGTCCACCTCTAATAACCGCAACGTCATGTTTTTTCGCCTTAATCCAGCCCGCAAGGTCAGGACGGGGAAATTCTTAACAACCGATAGGCCTTACAACAACATGAAATATAACTGTTTTTTTATGAACTTATTATTATTTTCCCAAAATGCGCTTGACCCTTCATACAGTTTTTCGTCCTCTCCCATTCTCCCCTTTTCCACCCAGCATACACAGACCCCCCACCCCCCCCCCCC
>JBDNSL010000194.1:0-1637 GCA_047719095.1 Acetobacter sp. | reverse complement strand
TGAAAAACTGCATTTTTCTCTTGCCCCTCCATTATTATATCGTGTATATAATAAGGGCACCGGACGAAAAGGAGGGAGACGGTCTCCCCCATCACCGGGGCCACGGGAGGGTAAACCCATGAATCATTTCGTTTCTTCTCGCTTTTCCCGCAATCTCGGCCGCGATCCGCTGTCCGACGAAGCCCTGCGCCATCTGGCGAAGTCCATCTTTGCGGAAGACAAGCACGAGAGCCGCAGCGACCGATATGCCTACATCCCCACTTATGAAGTGCTCGCGGGAATGCGGAAGGAAGGCTTCGAGCCGGTCTATGCCAAGCAGGGCGGTTCGCGCGTGCCGGGCAAGGCGGATTTTACCAAGCACCTGATTCGCTTCCGTCACAAGGGCGAAGCCGGGACCGTCCGCAAGGTCGGCGGCATCTATCCGGAAGTCGTGCTGGTCAACAGCCATGACGGCACGAGCGCCTATAAGGTCATGGCCGGGCTGATGCGTCTGGTCTGCCTTAACGGGCTGATGGTGTCGGATCGGGAGCTTGCTTCCGTGTCCGTCCACCACAAGGGCGACGTGATGGCGCAGGTCATCGAGGGCAGCTTCAAGGTGCTGTCCGAGAGCTGCCGCGCGGTTGAAGCCGCAGACGCTTGGTCCGGTGTCACCCTGAACCATGACGAACAGATGATCCTTGCCGGGGCGGCCCATGAAATCCGCTTCGGGGAGGAAGCCGAAACCCCGATCGAGCCGCGCCAGCTTCTGGCCCCGCGCCGCCGTGATGATCTCGGTTCCGATCTGTGGACCGTCGGAAACGTGGTGCAGGAAAACGTCATCCGGGGCGGTCTCCGGGCATGGGGGCGCGATGCCAACGGCCGCCGCCGTCGCGTGTCCACCCGCGAAGTCAAAGCTATTGATGCGGACGTGAAGATCAACCGCGCCCTGTGGCGTCTCAACGAGGAAATGGCCCGGCTGAAAGGAGGCGGAGCATTCATGCAGGACGCCGCCTGATCCCGTCATCCGGCACGCCTCACCCGAGGCGTGCCCCTTGCCCTTCAGGATGGAACGTCCCCTATGAGCGAAGCATTCGAAATTGCGCAGACCATTCCCACCGAGCGCCCCTTGAGTTTCGACGAAGCCGCCGCCCTTGTCCGCTCACACGTCGGGACACCGCAGGATGTCGGCTATCAGATGTTCGACAATATCGCCTCGGCCGTCAAAGCCCTCTCGCACCAGAGCAGACTTGCCGGGGCCGATTATGATTGCCTGTCATGTGGCAATGGCTGGACTTATGAAGGCATCGACCCCGCACCCGACCCGGCCACCTGCCCCTTTTGCGGAAGGGAGGGCAACTCGCCGTTAAGGGCATGGGAGGGCGAACGCAAAGACATCTGACTCCGGGGGCGATATGCCCCCATTTCCGCGCGCGCCGAACCGGAAGCCCGCTTCGCGGGCTAAGAGTAGCCGGGCGGCCTACCGGCCGCCGTATCCTCTATCGTAGCCTCTAACGTGTCCTGTTCTGTATCCTCTGGTGTATCCTGAATTGGCCAATTTTCGCACTGATGCCGCACAGGCTGGGTGCTTGTGCGATCTGCGTTTGGGGGCTTGATCTCCGCTCTAGTTCGTAAGGCCGCGAGCCAGGTGCGCTGCACCT
>JBDNSL010000193.1:0-1658 GCA_047719095.1 Acetobacter sp. | reverse complement strand
GCTGGCGGCAGGTGCGACAGACATGCGCCTTGGCATGCCCGGTCTGGCGCTGAGGGTTCAACAGTTTCTGGGGAGAGACCCCTATGCTGGTGATGTTTTTGTCTTTCGTGGCCGACGCGGCGATCTGGTGAAACTGATCTGGCATGACGGGATTGGAGTGTCCCTGTATGCAAAACGGATTGAACGTGGGTATTTCATCTGGCCCTCGGCAAAGGACGGGGCCATCCATCTGAGTGCGTCACAATTAAGTTGTCTGCTCGAAGGGATCGACTGGCGTAATCCGCAGAAAACATGGCGACCTGAACTTGCGGGATAACAAAAAGGGGATCGTGATCCATAATCCTGTACCCTTTTGAACGGTTTTGTGCTGAACTGTTTTTCATGACGGGAAGCATGGATGACATAACGGCCTTACGTGCGGCACTTGCCGCCGCCGAGACGCGTGCCCGTGCTGCCGAAACCCGGGCCACAGACGCTGAAGCCCGAGCAGTCAGCGCTGAAGCGCAGATTACCCATCTTAAACATCTTATTGCACGGATGCGTCAGGACCGCTTCGGGACGTCATCGGAACGGGGACGGCGCCTGCTGGACCAGCTGGAACTTGAGCTGGAGGAGCTGGAAACAACGCAAGCCGAAGACACGTTCGAAAATGCGGCGGACCTCGCTGTCCGTGCAACAGCACCGCGGAATAACCGGGGGCGGCAGCCCTTACCCGCCGACCTGCCACGCGAACGGATGGTTCTTCCTGCGCCAACACAGTGTCCGTGCTGTGGCGGGACGCGCCTGAGTAAACTGGGCGAAAGCATCACTGAGACGCTGGAAGTGATCCCACGCCAGTTCAAAGTCATCCAGACGGGGCGGGAGAAGTTCACCTGTCGGGATTGCGAGAGCATTACCCAGCCACCAGCGCCTTTCTACCCGATCTCACGGGGGCGTGCAGGGCCAGAACTGCTGGCGGGCATTCTGTGCGACAAGTATCTCCAGCATCTGCCGCTGAACAGGCAGAGTGATGCCTTTGCACGCGAAGGGATTGATCTCGACACGGCAACGTTAGCCGACTGGGGGGGAGCCTGCACAGCGACCCTGGCCCCTCTGAACGCGCTGATCCGGGTCCATGTGCTGGCAGCTGGTCGTCTGCATGCGGATGACACCACCGTGCCCGTGCTGGCGAAGGGCCGAACACGCACCGGTCGATTGTGGAATTATGTGCGCGACGATCACCCCTTTGGAGGCACAGCACCGCCAGCCGTGTGGTTCCGTTATTCACGGGACCGCAAGGGCGAACATCCTGTCGATCATCTTTCGGGCTGGACGGGGATCGTGCAATCCGATGCCTATGCCGGATATAACGCTCTGACAAAACCGGGCCGTCAGCCTGCACCTGTCGTGTCTGCAGGATGCTGGGCGCACGGACGAAGGGGGCTGTTCAAAATTGCAGAAAAGGACAAAGCCCCCCTTGCCATAGAGGCCGTGCGCCGGATCGACGCCATATTCGACGCCGAACGCGCGATCAACGGCAGCTCCGCCGCACATCGGCTGGAGATCCGCAAGGAGAGCATCGCCCCGCTGGTCGAGGAGTTGCTCGACTGGATGCGCGATACCTGCCGGCGCATGTCGTCCAAAAACCCCATCGCCCAGGCAATGAACTATATTCTCAG
>JBDNSL010000192.1:0-1708 GCA_047719095.1 Acetobacter sp. | reverse complement strand
TGCGCTGATTGAAGACAGCGCCCGTATGGTACAGCCTGCATCGGATGCAGGTGTGGAGCAGGATGGCAAAAAAGAGCCCCCTGCTTCCAAGGTGCATTGATAAAGCTGCCTGTGTTGGAGAGCTGAGAGCATGGATACCTCCGTTTCCCGTCCTGAACTGCTGCTGGTGGCAGACGCCGTTTCGCGCGAAAAGGGCATTGACCGTGAAGAGGTTCTGGAGGCCATGGAGCAGGCCATCCAGAAGGCTGGCCGCGCCAAATACGGGCACGAAAAGGACATTCGCGCCACAATCGACCGTCGCTCGGGCGAGGTACGCCTCTCCCGCTGGACGGAAGTTGTGGACGTGGTGGAAAATGAGGACGCGCAGATCGCGCTTTCCATTGCCCGCAAGTTCCGCCCCGAAATTCAGGCTGGCGAATATCTGATCGACCCGCTGCCCCCGATCGACTTCGGGCGTATTGCGGCCCAGACCGCCAAGCAGGTTATTGTGCAGCGCGTGCGCGAATATGAGCGCAAACGCCAGTATAATGAATTCAAAGACCGCGTAGGCGAGATCGTGAACGGCACCGTCAAGCGGACCGAATACGGCAACCTGCTGGTCGAGATCGGTTCGGCCGAGGCGCTGCTGCGCCGCGATGAGCTGATCCCGCGTGAGTCGTTCCGCAATTCCGACCGCGTGCGCGCCTACATCTATGATGTGCGCGACGAACCGCGCGGCCCGCAGATTTTCCTCTCCCGCACGCATCCGGCCTTTCTGGCCAAGCTGTTCGCGCAGGAAGTGCCTGAAATCTACGACGGGATCATCGAGATCAAGGCCGTGGCCCGGGACCCCGGTTCGCGCGCTAAAATGGCCGTGATCTCACGCGATGCCTCCATAGACCCCGTTGGGGCCTGCGTTGGTATGCGTGGCTCGCGCGTGCAGGCCGTTGTGGCCGAATTGCAGGGCGAAAAAATCGACATTATCCCCTGGAGCCCGCAGGCCGCCACCTTTGTGGTGAACGCGCTGGCCCCTGCTGAAGTCAGCAAGGTGGTGATGGACGAGGAAGCCGGGCGGGTTGAAGTTGTTGTGCCTGATGACCAGCTCTCCCTCGCCATTGGTCGGCGTGGGCAGAACGTGCGTCTGGCCAGCCAGTTGACGCGTTGGGATATTGATATCCTGACCGAAGCTGAAGAATCCGAACGCCGTCAGGAAGAATTCCGTCGTCGTAGCGGCCAGTTTGTTGAAGCGCTGGACGTGGATGACGTGATTGCAGGCCTGCTGGTAACAGAAGGCTACCATAGCATTGAGGAACTGGCATTTGCCGACCCCGATGAGCTGGCAGGCATTGACGGTTTTGACGATTCGGTGGTGCAGGAACTGGTCCAGCGTGCCGAAGGCCACCTTGTCCGGCAGGAAGAAAAGCTGGATGAGCGCCGCCAGGAGCTTGGTGTAACCGACGATATTGCAAATATGGGTGTGTTCACCAACCAGATGCTTGTGACACTGGGTGAAAAGGGTGTAAAAACTCTGGACGACCTCGGTGATCTGGCCGGCGATGAGCTGGTTGAAATTCTGGGGACGGATGCCATAGAAGAAGACGCAGCCAATGAGATTATCATGGCAGCGCGTGCGCACTGGTTTGAGGATGAAGCGGGCACAACCCCTTCAGCCGAGCCAGAAGGCGGGGCAGGCGTCTGAGGCCTTGATACAGGGTGGGTGGTGATTTCT
>JBDNSL010000191.1:0-1721 GCA_047719095.1 Acetobacter sp. | reverse complement strand
CGGTTGGCATTCTGGCAGGGGGAGGCCCTCTGCCAGCCAGAGTGGCAGAGGCAGCACACGCCGCAGGCCGACCTGTTTTTATTATTGGATTTGAAGGGTTTGCCGACCCTGCCACACTAGCCCCCTGGCCGCATGAATGTGTGCGTCTGGGGGCCGCGGGCCGCATGTTAAGCCTGTTACGTGCCCATGCCTGCTCTGATCTGGTGCTTATCGGCCCTATCCGCCGTCCTTCCCTGCGTAGCCTTTACCCCGATGCCGAAGGGGCGCGTATTCTGGCGCGCCTTGGCAAAGCCCTGTTTGCGGGGGATGACGGCCTGCTGGCAGCTTTAGTGCGTATTCTGGGGGAAGAGGGTTTTCAGGTGCGTGGCGCACATGAATTTTTATCCCACTCCGTGGCTGAGGCCGGTGTGTTAGGTCAGTTACGGCCAGATGAGCAGGCTCTGGCGGATATAAAGCACGGTGTCATCGTTGCTCAGGCGCTCGGCCGGCTGGATATAGGGCAGGGCTGTGTGGTGCAGAACGGCGTTGTGCTGGCCGTAGAGGCTATGGAAGGCACGGATGCCATGCTGGCGCGCTCGGGGGCATGCCGCCAGCCCGGGGATGGCGGTGTGCTGGTCAAGCTGCTCAAGCCGGGGCAGGAAAAAAGAGCCGACATGCCCACCATAGGGCCGACAACTCTGCGAAACGCGCATGCCGCAGGTTTGCGCGGAATTGCGTTTGAGGCGGGGAATACCCTGTTAACAGACCGCGCCGCCTGTGTGGCAGAGGCCGAAAAACAGGGTTTGTTCCTGATCGCCATAGACCCGGCAGAAATACAGTCCGTAGAATAACAGCGTAAATGAGTTCATTGTTGAGCTGAGGGGAGAAACGCTATGTCCAGTTTTTTGCATACTATGGTGCGTGTTCGTAATCTGGAGCAGAGCCTGGCATTCTATGCGCTGCTTGGTATGCGCGAGCTGCGCCGCCGAGATGTGCCGGAAGGCAAATACACCCTTGTTTTTATTGGCTTTGCAGATAACGCTGCGGGGCAGGCGGAAATTGAGCTGACCTATAACTGGGGTCAGGATGATGGGTACGAGGTTGGTACTGGGTTCGGGCATTTTGCCATAGGCGTGGCCGACGTTGCCGCTGTTGTGGAGCGTGTTCGCGTCGGCGGTGGCAAAGTTGTGCGGCCTGCCGGGCCAGTCAAGTTTGGAACCAGCATTATTGCGTTTGTGGAAGACCCGGACGGCTACAAGGTGGAACTGATCGAACGCTCTTAAAGCAGGGCTGAATCCGTTTTGCGTTGTTTGAGGCGGGCAGTCAGCCGGTCTAGCGAATCATTAATGGTTTCGGCCGCTTTTTTGGTGGCAGGGTCGGGGCTGAGCGCTAATTGGTCCGCAACCAGCATAACGGGTGAAATAATACCACGTATGTCATGGCGCAGCTTGGGATCGTTTTCCCCCACTGGTGCCGTAGGGGGTGGTGGGGTGTCTGCCTGCGGTGCGGGAGCTGTTTTGGGCTGACGCACCGCTATCCATGCCGCACAGGCCCCTGCAAGCCCCACAAACGCTGGGATGAGCGTATGCGGCGCCCCCACGCCCACAGCCAGCAGGCAGGCCAGTACAGGCAGGCCAATGATGGCCAGAATGGTCCAGAAGCGGGTGGGGGAGAGGGGCATGCGGCGTTCCATCATGCGGGTGATCGTGCGGGAATGGGCGTGCGACTCTGCGCTGCACATT
>JBDNSL010000190.1:0-1759 GCA_047719095.1 Acetobacter sp. | reverse complement strand
AAGTCCCTCTCGATCGCCAACGGCCAGTCCCAGAACATCCTGTCCCTGTTCCAGTCGTAAGACGCAGGCTGAACACCTATCAGGTTCAGCCAACCTTACTGAGACAGTTGACGAAAAATGCCCTCGGCGAAAGCCGGGGGTATTTTTTTGCCCATATTGCAACGCTCCGGCCCTTAGCCTGACCCGTAAGACACGCAGGCCAGTCTGGCCCTCCTGCATGTGGAAACACCTGCACCGTTGGCGACACAGGCCACTCTTCCCGATAAAAAACGCGCATGACCACCCTTCTGCCAGAGCAGACAGTGCACCACGCATGCAGAGACACTTGCTGGACTCACTGCTCAAGGCAGCAAAGCGGGCCGAAAGGGGACCCGGTTATGGGTCACACCTCTCCAGCCAACGCATCAGGGGGCTGCTTGCGCCGCCACCCAGTTGCGCAACATGGCATAAAATGCCGAAAAGATTTTGTGCATCTGGGGAATTTTGTAGGGAAAAACGGCCTGATCGTCGCAGGCATGAATGATCAGCGCGTTGGAGAGTTCAAACACCAGCAGTTTGCCATCTCTGGTTTCGGCACAGTCAAAGCCAAAATAGTCCAGCTTGACCGTATCATAAATACCGTTCAGGGCCGCAGCATGCCGCTGGCCAAACTCCTGATCAAAATGGAGCATGGCGTGGGCTTCTTCCCCACGGCGGGCGGCAAACTCCTTCATTTCCCTGTAGGGGTAGTGCACCATCCAGTGGGTGGAAATACCCATATGTGCCAGATAGGCTTTGCCCTCCACCATCACCACGCGATATTTACGGTAAAGCTGGTCGTCCGATGCGTAATTGACGAAATTGGCGACAAAAAACAATTCTGCCCCAACATCCGCCAGATAGGCGGCAAGGTCCTGCGGCTGGTCTATCCGGCGCAGGCCAATACCGCCATGCAGCCCAAGGGGGCGCACAATAAACGGGCAAGCCAGATTAAGGCCCAGAGAATCCAGCGTATCACGCCCGGTGCTTAACCGCTCCAGTGTGGCGCGTTCGACCCGGTATGTCTGCGCCATGTGCAAGCCCGGCACGGTGTGCAACAGGTCAAACGCCGCAGAGCGGGAAAGCTGGGGAATATACTGGGGCTTGTTCAGCACCGGCACCGGGCTGTGTGCCAGCACCTGTGCCAGTTGCTCCAATACGTGGGTGTGGGTGTCCCCCTCCCCAACCGCGACAAACACGAGGTCATGCGGGGGGAGTGTCTGCGGCCATGCCAGACCGGGGCCAACATACACCACATCCATATGAATGGGCGCGTTTTCCAGAATACATTCTATGGGGGTGTTGGCGGTCAGGTCTCCGGGGGTTTTAACCACCAGCAGGCGCAGGGCGTCCCCACCTGCATGGGTGAGGGTGAAGACCTGCTGTACCCTGAGTGCTTCGGTCAAAAACGCCTCGGCCTGCTCTGGCTCAAAGGTTAACTGCATGACCAGCGCCAGATCGAGCAGCGTTTGCGCCGTTGGAGCCTGTGCGGCCTTCTGGAGCAGTTCAGTCCGGTAATGCGTAATATCCTGCCCCTGCAGGGACTGCCGCAGGAGCGGGGACAAACCAGAAGCGTTCATGTTTATACTCGACTACAGCCGGGGGCAGAACCAATACAATGGGCCACAGGCCATAGACGTGCAAAGCACTGGAATAGACAAAACACTCAGATATTCTACTGACCGGCTTTATTTCATCAGATTGATGGTGCGCGTCAGCATGGAGCGGGTGATCTGCATGG
>JBDNSL010000189.1:0-1761 GCA_047719095.1 Acetobacter sp. | reverse complement strand
GGTTTAACGCATGTTCTTCAAAAGGATCACCTAGCTCCAGATAATCGCCCAGCGCAGCATATGTTGCGTGTCGTGCAAGGCGCTTGAGTTTGACTGGGTGTGCTCCTGCATCCATCCCGGTTGTAAGCGCACCCCGTTTCAGGCTGTGGCCCCCAAAGGTCTTTCCATCCAACCCGGCAGCACTGGCACGGCTCTGGATGATCCGGGCAATCGAGCGATCTGTCAGGGGCTGCTGTCCGATTTCACGACTATCCCCGTGTGAGGCTACTGTGCTTTCCTTGCGGACACGGCGGAAGAGAGAGCCAGCTTGTATGCCAGACACGGCTAGCCAGGCCCCGTATGCCTTTACCGGGCAATACTGATCATGAGTGTAGGGGAGGGCGATCTCAACGCCTTTGCCTTGCCTATCACCCTTTGACTGGGGAAGGGTGACAAGCAGGCCTTTACTGACCACGGCTACATGGCGGATCTCGATGCTGGCCAGTTCCGAACGCCGAAACGCACCATAAAACCCCATGAGGAGTAAAGCCCGGTCCCGCATCCCGGACAACTTGCTCAGGTCTATTGCATTGATGATCGTTGCCAGAATCTCCTGCGTTGCAGCGGCTTTGCGGCGCGGTGTAAAGCCATCCCTGGCGGCGGTGCGCCTGATCCCGGTCATGGTTTCGCCAATAGCGGCGTCAGCGGTGGGTACGGCGCAACCCGCCAGACGGTGAAGATAGGTGATTGCAGCCCGTCGCAACTCCAATGTCGAGGGTGCAAGACCCCGACCTCTTTCGTCTGCCAGAAATGCGGCAATGTCGGCCGAACATGCAGGGAGGCAGGGAAGGGCATGACGATCAGCCCAGGCACACCATGCCCGGACACCGGCACGATAGGCTTTGCGTGTGTTATCTGCCTTGGCCTGCAAAGCGTAGGCTGAGGCACTATCACGCGCGGTTTCAAGAGAGCCATCGCGTTGAGGAACCGCTCTTCCTAGAGAGGCGTCAAACCAACGGATAATGACGCCCGGCGTCTGGCCCGCAGGAGAGGGCAGGGGAAGGGGTGTGTCAGGCTGTGCGATAGTGTCCTTGTGTGCTTGCCTGTAACGGGCCAGAAAATACGGAACTGAACTGAGATGTAGGGCGAGAGTCAGTGAGGGATCATCTGGAGCCACACCGATCCGCTCTGCGGCCAGTGCACGGGCCCGGGCGGCGAATGGCACATCATGAGCAATCACCAGATCATCGGTCTTATTCCCTGAAAGGGAAATACCAGATAAGCGCAGTTCCAATCCCGGGGAGAGACGGGCCGCCGCAAGAATTTCTGGCAGAGTGTCAGATGTTGAACCGGCCTCGGCCAGACGGTGTCGGGTGGTCCGGTCGCACCGCTCGAACAGAGCCGCGAAAACCCGATCTTTTCGGCCGTGGACAACAACTTCAACCTGCATGAATGGTGCCTCGAGCTTGCTATTACCCTAAGTATCTAACACCCAGTGTAGTAGGTCATGGCGCTGAACGAGAAACGTATTTTCATCTCATACCGCTTTTCGTGAAGACCGACATGGGGGGAAAGCGGAATGTCCGCAATGGAATTGAACGAGGTGAACAGCGGACATAATGGCAGCCCTAGAGGAAAGACCAACCCCTTCCCTGGTCGTATGTCATCACTTTTCCAGCGGATGTCATCGGAAAATGCGATGTGAATACTGCTGCGGTGTGTTCGGCAGCATAATTCAAAGCCCATTTGCGCGATATGATGGCTATCTGAGGATCTGCATCA
>JBDNSL010000188.1:0-1766 GCA_047719095.1 Acetobacter sp. | reverse complement strand
TCAGCTATAAAATCCCTGTCTCCTTTGGGGATTTTACGGTGCAGACAGACTGGCGTTACACAAGCCGCTACCGTTTTCAGGCATGGTCGGACAGCCACGCCACAACCCCTGCCGCCTTTTTGGCATCCCCCCAGATGCAGGCTCTGGTACGGCATGCTTTTTCACAAAACCCGGTTATTACGGGCAATGTGCGCGTGGCATGGCACTCGGTGGATGAAAAAACGGAAGTGGCCTTCTGGCTCCATAACGTCACCAACCAGATGACCTACACCAACGCGTTTGGCGAATTTTTCAATCGCAATATCAGCCGCTATCCGGGCGACCTGCGCGCCTTCGGGTTTGAAGTCATGCGGGCGCTGTAATGGTCGGGGGGCTACGCAACCGGGCCGGGCTGCTGGTGCTGGCCGCAATCAGTGCGGCAGACTGCGCAGCCCATAGCATGAACTCACTTGGCCCGTTTGCCGTGGGCGAGCTGGTCCGTGGCGGGCAGTTCAGCATCATGCAGGCCGGGTTATGGAGCTGTGTGGAAATGCTGGCCTATGCCGTGACCATGACCGGTATAGCCCCCCTGTCTGCCCGGCTAAGGCTGCGTCTGGTGGCCCTGCTGGCTGGCATTGGGCTGGTTGTCGCACAGGCAGGCTCCGCCTTTGCCGTGGGGGTATGGCCCCTGCTGGCCCTGCGCGTGCTCTCCGGCGGCTGCCTTGGCGGGTTGAATGCGGTTGTCAATATCGGAGCCAGCCGGTTGGGCAAACCTGTGTTTGTGCTGGCCTTTGTTATGGTGGTGCAGACCGTTGTTTTTAGTCTGGCAAGCCTGCTGCTCCCCCATGCCAGTGCACTGGCCGGGCAGAAAGGTATTTTTCTGGCACTGGCAGGGCTTGTTGTTGTGCTGCTGCCACTCCTGTTTTTTCTGCCCGATACGGTTCTGCCTGCCCCCGGCCCCAACCCGCAGGCCGGTTATGCCGCCCCCGCTCATGCTGCCCCTGTGTGGGCTTTGCTGGCCGTGCTGTTTTACACCGGCGGCAGTCTGGCGGTATGGCCTTTTACCCAGCGGATTGGCCTTTCTGTCGGGCTGGCACCCTCCTCTTTTGGGGTTTTGTCGGCTGTTGCCAATATTGCGGGGCTTGCGGTCTGCCTTGCTACAGTGCTGCAAAGCCGCAGGCACATAACCAGCCCCCTGCTTGTGCCCGCCCTTGTGCTGGCAGGCGGCGTTTGCGTGGTACAGGCCTGCCCGCCCACGCCATGGCTGTTCTGCACCGCCTTTGTCCTGAATTATGCTGCGTGGTTCTTTGTGTACCCCAGCCTTGTCGGCCTGACCTGCCTTGTGGACCCCACAGGCAAGCTGGCCTCCCGCGCTGGAGGGGCGTGGATGTTCTCTCAGGCGGCAACAACGCTCTTTGCCAGCGCCACCCAAACACATGGGCTTTACCTGTGGACCGGCCTGTTCAGCCTCGCCCTATGCCTTTGCGCGGCTCTGGCCACCCTGCGCGTAACCCGCCCCCATGCGGGCAGGCCCGGCATGCAGCAGGCCACCCAGCCCGCCTATTCCGCCTGTGGGCCAAACACGGGCACAGGCCCGGACTAAAGCCACAACCCGCCCCAGACGGCACACCGCGTAAGGCATGCCGCATGCAGGCAGCACAAAAGGCAACATAGCCTGCCCGCCTGCGCATATAAGGCATGGACAAGCAGGGGGAGCGGGTTCTATTTTCCGCCGGTTATGACCTCCTTACCCGCCCCCACCCGCATCGGCATTGATTTTGGCACAA
>JBDNSL010000187.1:0-1798 GCA_047719095.1 Acetobacter sp. | reverse complement strand
CCGGGTCAATAATACCGGCTTCAACCAGGTTCTTGTATTCGCCAGCCTGTGCGTCGAACCCGAAGTTGTAGTCTTCGCTTTCGAGTACCTTGTTGGCAACCACGGCACCGTCTTCACCCGCGTTCAGGGCGATCTGGCGCAGGGGAGCCTGCAGGGCGCTGAGGATGATGTTGCCACCAACGCGCTGGTCGTCATTGTGGTAGTGCAGGTGGGCCAGAGCCTTGGTTGCACGGGCCAGAGCCGTACCACCACCGGGAACAATGCCTTCTTCAACTGCTGCGCGGGTTGCGTGCAGGGCGTCGTCCACGCGGTCCTTGCGTTCCTTCACTTCGATTTCCGTGGAGCCGCCAACGCGGATCACGGCAACACCGCCAGCCAGTTTGGCCAGACGTTCCTGCAGCTTTTCACGGTCGTAGTCAGAGGAGGTTTCCTCGATCTGCGCACGGATCTGCTTGACGCGGCCCTTGATGTCGTCGCCGTTGCCAGCACCGTCAACAATGGTCGTGTTTTCTTTGTCGATGTGAACCTTCTTGGCGGTGCCAAGCATGTTCAGCGTAACCGTTTCGAGCTTGATGCCGAGGTCTTCGCTGATAACCTGACCACCGGTCAGGATGGCGATGTCTTCCAGCATGGCCTTGCGGCGGTCACCGAAGCCAGGAGCCTTGACAGCAGCAATCTTGAGGCCACCGCGCAGCTTGTTGACAACCAGGGTTGCCAGCGCTTCGCCATCAACATCTTCCGCAATGATCAGCAGCGGACGGCCGGACTGAACAACGGATTCCAGCAGCGGCAGGATCGGCTGAAGAGAAGAGAGCTTCTTTTCATGGATCAGGATGTAGGGGTTTTCCAGATCGGCCGTCATCTTTTCCGGGTTCGTCACGAAGTACGGAGAGATGTAGCCACGGTCGAACTGCATGCCTTCAACCACGTCCAGTTCGGTCTGGAAGTGCTTGGCTTCTTCAACGGTGATAACGCCTTCGGAGCCAACTTTCTGCATGGCTTCGGAGATCATCTTGCCGATTTCGGATTCACCGTTGGCAGAGATGGTGCCGACCTGAGCAGTTTCCGCCGGGGTGGTAACCTTTTTGGCGTTCTTCTTCAGCTCTTCAACAACCACGGCAACGGCTTTGTCCACACCGCGCTTGAGGTCCATCGGGTTCATGCCAGCGGCAACAGCCTTCAGGCCTTCGCGCACAATGGCCTGAGCCAGCACGGTTGCAGTTGTGGTGCCGTCACCGGCCACGTCGTTGGTCTTGGACGCCACTTCGCGCAGCATCTGTGCGCCCATGTTTTCGAACTTGTCAGCCAGTTCGATTTCCTTGGCGACGGAAACGCCGTCCTTGGTGATGCGGGGTGCGCCGAAGCTCTTGTCCAGAACAACGTTACGGCCTTTGGGGCCCAGCGTTACCTTTACGGCATCAGCCAGAATGTCCACACCGCGCAGCATGCGCTGGCGTGCGTCTGCACCAAACTTTACGTCTTTGGCAGCCATTGAATTTCTCCTGTGAAGATCTTTTGTAAGTTTACGGTCGGATCAGTGCGGATCAGGCTGCAACAATGCCCAGAATGTCGCTTTCCTTCATGATCAGCAGCTCTTCGCCGTCGATCTTCACTTCCGTGCCGGACCACTTGCCGAACAGAACGCGGTCACCGGCCTTGACATCAAGCGCCACAATCTGACCCTGCTCGTTGCGCGCACCCGCGCCAACAGCAACCACTTCGCCTTCCATAGGCTTTTCTTTGGCCGTGTCGGGGATGATGATGCCACCGGCGGTCTTCTGTTCGCCTTCAAGGCGCC
>JBDNSL010000186.1:0-1810 GCA_047719095.1 Acetobacter sp. | reverse complement strand
AAGGGGCAATCATGCGCTCTCTCGCCACGGGGGAGGGAAAAGGGTAAGGTGCGGGACAATTTTATATCAGGTTTTTCGGAGCATTCCCCCCGCCATGCAGCAGCCCCCTCTGGAGCAGAAGCCGACCAGCCGGACCCACGCCCCCCGGCCAGACCGCTTTTTGCAGGCTGCCAGCATGGCTGCTCTTGTCGCACTGGGTGGCACACTGAGCGCCTGCCAGCACCGCGACGCCATAGATACGGCTCTGGACTGGTCACGCGGCATGCGCGGCGGAGCCATTGCCGCGCAACGCCCCCCACCACCCGGGCGCTACGACCCCTACCCCAAAGTGGGCCTGACCCCGACGGATGTGCCCGAAGTGCCCTCCCCCGATGCGCGCGCCCTGTTAAGCGAACAGCTGACCCGCGACCGCAACCTGACCTACCGGACCGTGGCCGCCAACGGGACCATGATCCCCAACATTCCGCCCCCCCCCAATGCAGGCGGCAGAACCAGTGCGCAAAAGGCCCAGCCGACCCTGCCCGCAGGCGTAAGCGGCGCGATTATGGATGCAGCCGACAGCGCCCCCCAGCCCGTGCGCGCCCCCCTGCGTTCGGCCGTATCCAGCCTGCCAGCAGGCACCGTGGCCTCCTCCCCCGCGCCGGAGGAAGCCGAGGCGGAAGTGGCCATGCCCGAAGTGCACAAAAAAGCGGATATTCCCGAATTACGCCCCGACCAGATTCCGCAGATACCTCAAACCCCGCCCACGGCCCCCAGCTTCCCCGGTTTTGATGTCCCAACGGATGCAAACCTGCCCGATGCCGTACGCCCCAACTATGACCTGACCGATATAAAAGGGACGGCCTTCCATTTTGTGCCCCAGTCCGACCAGCTATCCAGCGGGCAGGACGCGGCGCTGGCCAGAATTGTGCAGAAATGGCCAAACGGCCCCCTGACCATTCGCGGGTTTGGTGATGCCGCATCCATGAGCCCGCAGGATCAGGCCGACGCCGTGCGCCTTGGCCTGCTGCGGGCCCAGCGCCTTGCGGTGGAACTGAGCAGGCTGGGTATTCCCTCCAGCGCCATAACCGTGCGCGGCGATGCCTTTGGCACGGGGGCAAAGGTGGTTACCCCGCCCTGATCCCCCGCGCATACCCCTTCTGCTCCGCCCGGCATGCGGTAAAAACGCGCCCTCACGGTGGTTTTGCATCCAGAGGAGTTGCCTGTTCCATTCAGGCGATTACTATGCTCACTCCCTTCATCCTACAGGGGCTATGTTCCCTGTCCTTTCAGAGCACCCAAAGTCCATGACCGAAGAGTTCCATCGCATCCGCCGCCTGCCGCCCTATGTGTTCGCCTCTGTCAATCAGGCCAAGGCAGCAGCGCGCGCACGGGGCGAGGATATTATCGACCTTGGCATGGGCAACCCCGATACCCCCACCCCGCCCCATATTGTCAGCAAGCTGATTGAAACGGTGAACGACCCACGCTCGCACCGTTACTCGGTCAGCCGTGGCATTCCCGGCCTGCGCAAGGCCGTGGCGGGGTATTATGACCGGCGCTTCAACGTCAAACTCAACCCCGACAGCGAAGTGATTGTTACCCTTGGCTCCAAGGAAGGGCTGGCCAATCTGGCCTCCGCCATAACCAGCCCGGGGGACACCATTCTGGTGCCCAACCCGTCCTACCCCATTCACCAGTTCGGGTTTATTATTGCGGGCGCGTCCGTACGCTCTATCCCCGCCACCCCGAACGAGGACATGCTGCGCGCACTGGACCGTGCGGTGCGCCACTCCGTGCCCAAGCCCACGGCGCTGATTGTCAACTTCCC
>JBDNSL010000185.1:0-1831 GCA_047719095.1 Acetobacter sp. | reverse complement strand
TGCTGCCGCCTCAGCTTGAATAGGGTTCTTATGCTGTTTTGTCGCCTTATGCCTACGGTTTTCCTGCTATCCGCTACAATGCTGGTGTCTGCGGCCTATGCCAGCGCACCCCAGCCCAACCCCATAATACGCCATAAGGATGCGGCTGTGGGGCAGGCTGGCAGCGGGCGTGTCGATTCGGAAGCGTTCCTGCGCGGGATCGTGGCCGTACGCATGGGGGATGACCTGGAGGCGGCACAGGCCTTTCGCACCGCCTTGCAGGCAGACCCGGCCAATACGGACCTGTTGCGGCAGGCTTTTGTGCGCAACGTTATGGCAGGCGACCCACAGGCGGTGGAACTGGCCCGGCTGGTGGAAAAAACCCCACAGGACAGAAGTGTGGTCTCCGCTCTGGTTCTGGGGGACGATGCGGCAACCCGTGGCGCATGGCCCGAGGCCGTGCAGTATTACCACCGTGCCGGGGCGGATCCCATGGCCCGCCTGATCATGCCGTTGCTGCTGGCGTGGTGCCAGCAGGCACAGGGCCATGCGGACGAGGCAATAGACAGCCTGCTACACGCACAAGGTGCGGTGCTGATGCCGTTTTACACCCTGCATGCCGGTATTATCGCGCAGGTGGCGGGCCAGTCCGACCGGGCGGAAGCCCTGTTTGAACAGGCCCAGAAGATCATGCCCGGATACGACATGCTTCTGACCCGCTCCCACGCGGCATGGCTGTGGACCCACGGCAAGCAGGATCAGGCCCGTGCCGTTATTCGCGAACTGGTGGAAACGGACTCCATTCTGGGGCTGGCAGGCCCCGCATTGCAGGCCAATATTGGCCACTACCCCGTAACCTCCGCGCGCGAGGGTATTGCGCGTGCCTATGTGCTGACCGCGTTTTTGCTCCGCCAGCAGGCCCGCGAGCAGGTGCAGCAGGGGCTGGAGAGCGAAGGGGGCGGAGCACTCAACCTGTTCCAGTTCAACGAGGCCGCACGCCTGATGCTGGGCTTTGCGCTGGCCATGGACCCAACACTGGTTGATGCCCGCCTGATGCTGGCCGAAATTCAGGATGATGAGCAGCACTATGCCGCAGCAAGGGAGACCCTGGTGCGCGTGCCCCCGCAGGACCCGCTGGCTATTGTGGCCGCACTCCGCCTTGCGGTGCTGGAAACCACCAACGACCACCCTGCTGACGCCATTCCCCTGCTGCAGCACCTGTCCGAGCAGGCACCGGGGCAGATTGTTATTGAGCGCGCTCTGGGCAATGCGCTCAGCCAGACCAAGGACTGGAAAGGGGCGATAAGCGCCTACACCCGCGCGATTGATCTGGCGAACGCGCAAAAAAGCCCGGACTGGACCCTGCTGTTCCTGCGCGGCATGGCCTACCACGAAGCGGGAGACTGGCCAGCCGCCAAAGCCGACACCCGCGCGGCTCTGGCCTATGCGCCGGATGAACCGCTTTTGCTCAACTTCCTTGGCTACGGCATGGTTGAACGCCACGAGGATCTGGCAGAGGCAGAAAAGCTGTTGCGTAAGGCCCACGCGCTGGACGGGCAGGACGCGGCCATAACAGACAGTCTGGGCTGGGTACGCGTGGAGCAGGGAGACCTTGCAGGCGGCATTCCCCTGCTGGAAAAAGCGGCCCAGCAGACACCGGAGGACCCGGAGGTTAATTACCATCTGGGCGAGGCCTACTGGCGCGTGGGCCGCAAGGCGGAGGCGGTGGACCAGTGGAATGTGGCGCTGGGCCTGCATCCGTCCGAGGCGGATGAAGCCCTTATCCGCGCGGCGCTGCACAAAGCGGGCGTGGCCCCCCCGGCCCCGGCCGAGCCGGTGGCCCCTCCCGTGC
>JBDNSL010000184.1:0-1869 GCA_047719095.1 Acetobacter sp. | reverse complement strand
CCCCCGCTCCGCCGTGGGCGATGTGGCCCCCACCGTAGCAGCACTCGCCCACGCGCAGGACCCCCACGCCACCGCCATACTGCACGCAGCGGGCACGCATCTGGCCGCACTGGCGCGCACGGCGTGCAAGGGCCTTTCCACCCCAACATCTGACCTGCCGTGGAGCTATGGCGGCAGTGTTCTGCACAGCCCGCTCATACGCGCCCATGTTGCCACGGCTCTGGGCCAGCCTGCCACACCCCCGGCCCTGCCCCCACTGGGGGGGGCTGCCCTGCGCGCAGCCCAACTGGCGGGCTGGATAGTCGATGACGCATGGACGCATACACTCGCTCAGGCCCTGCGCGCGCTCCCCTCACACACCACAAACCCGAACGCAGCCATACTGTCATGATCCACGTTTTTACAAAGCGCATCTCTGCCAAAACCCGGCTCCTGTATGGCCTTGCCCTGCTTGGGGCCACACCTTACGCGGCCATGGCCCAGCCTGTGCCCGAGGGGCATGTGGCCGAGCAGGCCCCGGCTTTTGTGCGTGATCAGGTGCATGCGCCAATGCTCATGCCCGCACCGGCTGTTCTACAGACCACGGGGGCGGCCTTTGCCCTGCCCCAGAGCCTGAGCATACACTGGGCCAGCCCCCCCACCCCGCTCCTGCTGCGCGCTGTGGAGCGGCTGCGTACACGCCTTGGCGTGCTGGCCGGGGGTGCGGTGGAGGTCACAAACACATCCCCCCCACAGGGTGGGCTTGTGCTCAACATCCGTGCCGACAAGGATGCAGGCTTTCCCGGCCCCGCCATGCGCGAGGGGTATGTGCTGGACGTTGCCCCAACCGGCATAACCCTGAGCGCACAAGGCCCCGCTGGCGTGCTGCACGGCCTGACCAGCCTGAGCCAGCTTGCACGGCAGGAACTGGATGGCCCCGTGCTGGCAGAAGCCCATATTGAGGATGCCCCCCGCTTTGCATGGCGTGGGCTTATGCTGGACACCAGCAGGCACTTCATGCTGTTCCCCGACCTGCTACGCCAGTTGGACGCCATGGAAATGGTCAAGCTGAACGTGCTGCACCTGCACTTGTCCGATGGGGCTGCATTCCGGGTGGAAAGCAAGGCGTTCACGCGCCTGCACACCATTGGCGGGCACAACCAGTATTACACGCAAGAGCAGATCCACCAGCTTGTGCGCGAGGCAGCGGACAGGGGCATACGCGTAGTGCCCGAGTTTGATACACCGGGCCACAGCTACGCCATGGTGCTGGCCTACCCGCGCTATGCCGCCAGTCTGCCGGTCAACACCACCGACCGGGCCGAAATCAACCGGGCCGCACTGGACCCCACCAACCCCGCCACAATCAGCTTTGTAAACGCAGTGTACGCCGAAATGGCGGGCCTGTTCCCCGACCCGGTTTTCCATATTGGGGGGGATGAGGTTGTGGCGCGGCAATGGGCGCAGTCGCCCCATATTGCTGCGTATATGAAGCAGCACCACATTCCCTCGGTTGCGGCCTTGCAGGCGGACTACACCCGCCAGGTGGCCAGCGCCCTGCGCCTGCGCGGCAAAACCGTTATGGGCTGGGACGAGGTGCTGGAGGCCAGCATCCCACCTGACACCATTATAGAAAGCTGGCGTGGCCCCGCCCATACCGCGCAGGCCACGGCGGCTGGCCACAACACGGTTATTTCCGGCCCATATTATCTGGACCGCCTGCTCCCCGCGAGTGCGTATTACACCACAGACCCGCTGGACACGCGCAAGGACGCGGTAGAAGCGCAGGCCGCAGCACAGACCACCGGCCCCACCCCACCCGATGAGCAGCCCAAACCCGGGGTCTTTTTCACAAATACGACGCCCCGCGGCCCACAGCCACGGCGGAGG
>JBDNSL010000183.1:0-1968 GCA_047719095.1 Acetobacter sp. | reverse complement strand
CCCGCTGGGGGGGCGCGCCCTCTTTTATTCTCGGGGGGTTGTTGCGCGGCTCGGCGTCCTGGGGGGGGGGGGGGGGCCGGGTCGGTACAGTTTACGCTGGGTGCATGGTTTTTGGGGCTGGCTTTTGGTCAGTTTTCGCAAGGCCCCCTATCGGACCGGTTTGGGCGTAAGGGGCCGCTGGTTGTGGGGCTTGGGGTGTATGCTCTGGCATCTGCCGGGTGTGCGCTTGCCACCAACTATCATCTGTTCTGCCTGTTCCGCTTTATTGGCGCTTTTGGCGGGTCTGCCAGTGCGGTTATTCCGCGTGCGATTGTGCGGGACGTGGCAACAGGCAAAAAGGGCGGTCATATTATGGCGCAGCTTACGCTTGTTTTTGGTGTTATGCCTGTTCTGGCTCCAGGGTTGGGGAGCCTTGTTTTAAAAATTGGTGACTGGCGTTGGATTTTCTGGATTGGCACACTCTATGCAGTAGCTGCCATTGTGGGTGTTGTGGTCATGCTGCCCGATACGCTGGCAGTTGCACGGCGTATTCGCTTCCGACCTGTGGAAATTTTATGGCGCTATCAGGGTATTTTGCGTGAACCTGTCTTTTTTTCCAATGCGCTGATTACAACATTTTCCACATTTGTCATGTTCGCCTATCTGGGCAGTGCGCCGGTTTTGTTTGAGCAGACCTTACATTTTTCGGCCGGGGCTTTTGGTCTTTTCTTTGGCGCCAATGCTGCCGCCTTTATTTTGGGCACGCAGGTTAACGGGCGACTGATACACCGCGTATCCATGCCTTCCCTGCTTCAGGGGGCCATTCTGTGGGCCTTTGCACTGGGGAGCGTGTTTGTGGCTCTGGCATTGACCGGTGTGGCAGGGGTTGCCCATCCGTGGCTGACCTGCTGCCTGATTGTGGGGATGACTGGTGCTCTGGGGTTTATTGGCCCCAATGGCACGGTTATGTCTTTTTCCCGTCATGGGCACCATGCGGGCAGTGCTTCTGCCTTGCTGGGCACCATGCAGTTCAGTTTTGGCTCATTGAGCAGTGTGCTGGTTGGGCTGTTGCCCGGTGGTGGGGCTATCCCTACCGCCGTGGGTATGATGACCGGGGTGGTTGGCATGGCCATAGGCAACATTTTGCGCCGCAGAGCAGCAGACCAGTATAACGCAGAGGACTAAAGCCCTGCGTTATTTGGATTTTTGTATCTGGCTGTCTTCCTGCTTGCCATAAACCGCCTGTGCCTGTGGGGTAATGGTGTGCCCGTTATCGGTGCGCATGGGGCCTGCGGAGCCTCCACCATCGTACATGGGGGGCAGCATTTCGTAACGGTCTTCGGGTTTTGGGGGTGTGTCAGGCTTTTTAATGCCTGCGGCTTCCTGTTGTGCTTCCAGTTTTTCCTGCCGCTCTACATCTCTTTGTGCAGCCCGCGCTTCGGCCGCAGCGGCTTCAGGCAGAAAGCGGCCGGGCCGTTCGGGGGGGAGATCAATATTGTCCCCCTCGATCACAGGGTGGCAGCCTGCCAGCAAAGGGGCCAGCAGGAGCAGGCGACCAAAACAAATGCTGTGTTTTTTTCCCAAAAGCATTGGCAAATCCGAGGCAGAGGGAAAAAAGTGTCAGTCAGCCTTCAATACGGCGGGCTTCATCTGGCAGCATAACGGGAATGCCATCAAGGATGGGAAAGGCCAGTCCGGCTTTTTCGCTGATCAGTTCATTGGTCTGCGCGTTAAAAACCAGTGGGCCTTTGGTCACGGGGCAGACCAGAATGGACAGAAGGCGCGGATCAAGCGGTGCTGTATCGGACATAAAACGGTTCCCACATCATATTGTCAGGAAGGAGGGCCTTCCTGTTCCGGACCGGACAGGTCTAGCAGTGTTTGCAGGACCCGCACACGGTCTGTCAGATTTTCTGCATCCAGCAATGCCTGTTTTTCCGCCGGAGGGAAAGGACAGATCATGGGTAAAGTGACCAGAAGCAGGCTGTC
>JBDNSL010000182.1:0-1979 GCA_047719095.1 Acetobacter sp. | reverse complement strand
CCACAATTTCGTGGAACAGTTCGCTCCAGTTCATTTTAACCTTGAGCCGCATGAAAACCGACCCAAGCCCGATGGCTGAGCGGTCCACCAGCACAAATTCACGCGGGAGGCGCACACCCCCTGCTTTTTGCAGCCCTTCATGCACCCGGCTCAGTACCTCGCGCCCGTGTTCGGGCGTGTTCTCGTCCTGAATGTAGCGTTCGCGGTCATCCATGAGCGGGGCATACAGCAGGCTGGCCCATTCATTAAGCACCCGCACCTTCTCGCGCGACAGGTCGTTAAAGCCCCATGCCTCGTACGCATGGGCGGCAAGGTCCTCGTCCTTTGTACGCAGGGCGTTGTACAGGTCGATATTACCCTTGATGAACGAGGGCCGAAAAATGCGGATGGCCCCAAAGTCCAGCAGGTTCAGCCCGCCATCTTCCCTTACGGTAAAGTTGCCCATGTGCGGGTCACCATGCACCACGCCATACTGGTAGAGCGGCACGTACCAGCCCCGGAACAGGGCGCGGGCAATTTTCTTTTTCTGCTCCTCGCTCAACCCGGCCTTTATGGCGGCGTTAAGGTTCTGCCCCACCACCCATTCCATGGTCAGCAGGCGGCGGGTGCTCAACTCATCCACGGGGAGAGGCACCGTAACATCGGGGCAGGCGTGTAATATGGCGTGGTAGAGGCGCATATTGGCGGCCTCGCGCCGGTAGTCCAGTTCCTCGCGCAGGCGTTCGGCCAGTTCCTCCACCACATCATCCTGACGGATGGCGTTGTCGAGCTTGTGGTACACACCAATAGCCATGCGGAACTGCTTAAGGTCCGCTTCCACCGCCGTGTTCATATCCGGGTATTGCAGCTTGCAGGCAACCCGGCGGCCATCGGCCAGAATGGCCTGATGGACCTGCCCAAGGCTTGCAGCAGCGGCTGCCTCCTTACCAAAGGCGCGGAAGTTTTTCTCCCACCCCGCCCCCAGTTCCGCTGTCATGCGGCGGCGCACAAAGTTCCAGCCCATGGGCGGTGCGTTGGACTGGAGCTGGGCCAGTTCCTCCGCATATTCCTCGGGCAGTGCGCCGGGGATGGTGGCCAGCAACTGGGCTGCCTTCATCAACGGGCCTTTCAGCCCGCCCAGCACGGATTTAAGGTCTTCTGCGTGGGTTACCCCGCCTGAGCGGATACCCATTTTGTGCCCGGCCATGCGTGCGGCAATGCCGCCCACCGTGCCGGTGGTCTGCACCATGCGCCGCAGTTCCCCGAACATGCCGGAGTTATCAAGGTCGCGCGCCATGTTCAGCCCTGCTCCAACTGGTCAATAAAGCCAGAAATTACATCCAGCCCCTTGCGCCAGAAACCGGGGTCGGAGGCATCCAGCCCGAAGGGGGCCAGCAGTTCCTTGTGGCGCAACGTGCCACCAGCCTCCAGCATGGCAATGTATTTGTCCTGAAAGCCCGGAGCGCCTTCGCTGAACACCTTGTACAGCGCGTTCACCAGACAATCCCCAAACGCATAGGCGTACACATAGAAGGGCGAATGGATGAAGTGGGGAATATACGCCCAGAACACATCGTATTCGGGGGTAAAGTTAAAGGCCGGGCCAAGGCTTTCGGTCTGGACCGCACGCCAGATTTCCCCAATGCGTTCGGGGAGCAGTTCACCTTTTTTGCGCTCGTCATGCACGCGGGTTTCAAAGTCGTAGAAGGCAATCTGGCGCACGACGGTATTAAGCATATCCTCCACCTTGCCAGCCAGCAGAAGGCGGCGGCGGGCGGGGTCTTTTTCCGCGTCCAGCAGGGACTGGAAGGTCAGCATCTCGCCAAACACGCTGGCGGTCTCGGCCAGAGTGAGCGGGGTGTCCGACATAAGGTAGCCCTGCTTTGCCGCCATAACCTGATGCACACCATGCCCAAGTTCGTGCGCCAGTGTCATCACATCGCGGATGCGGCCGTGGTAGTTGAGCAGGATATACGGGTGGGCCGACGGCACGGTGGGGT
>JBDNSL010000181.1:0-2053 GCA_047719095.1 Acetobacter sp. | reverse complement strand
TCGTCAGGCTCATAACCTGAAGGCCGCAGGTTCAAATCCTGCCCCCGCAACCACACGCTAAGTGTCTGAAAAGACAGAAGAAAAGCCACCCAAGAGGGTGGCTTTTTTTGTGCCCGAAATCCCACACAGGAAACACATAGGATGCAAATGGAATCAAATTCTAGCGTAAGAAGCTCCTGCGATTGGCTGGTTTCACGTCCGTGTGAGGAGAAGTGACCTCGGTTTCGGCCCGTCCGATCATGTACGGGTGCCTCGCGGGGATCGCCGTTCCGGGGTAGGGTTCGGCATGGCTGGCAGGACGAACCATGGCATCGCATGAACTTTCCGGATTGATCCGTTATCTTGGTCAGGACGACTGGGGCGCCTGCTTCGATGAGGTGCTGGAGCAACATCTGGGGCCGGCGCTGGACGCGGCGGAAGTGAGCTTCGATGACCTGAAGGAAATCATTGGTCCCGATGTGGCCATGACCTTGTGGGGATGTGCCTTCGAGGATTTTCTCGGACAGGACCGGGACGATGGTCGAAACATCGTTGACATCTATCTGAAGCGCCGGGGCTGGAAAGAAGGGCCGCGCAACAGCGCCTATATGCGCGCGCTCAGGGCTTCTGTCATGAGCCTGTATGAAGTCTCGGACATCAGACCCGGCCAGAGCTTCATGGCGCGTGACTTGCTGCGAGGCGGTGAGCCTGTTCTCGTGCATGAAGGCACCGCCACCCGGACACCCAGACAGTGGGACCGGATTGCAGCGCGGCTTGTGCCGTCGGATGGAAAGACCATTCTGGCAGGCGGCCTGCTCGCCTGTTCACGGGAGGCCTGTGAGGATCTGGCTGCAAACCTTTACAGGGCGCTGCGGAAAAGACGCGGCAAGGCGGAATTCCCGAAAGTCGATACGGAAACCCTGCGGGAACTTGCGCCGATGTTCACGCTGACCTGGCTGTTCCGGACCCTGGAGACCTTGGCCCGGCAAATGGAGGGAGCGCCTCAGCTTCTTTTCAACAGTGACGGTGATGAGCTTCTGTTCCACGAGATTCGTTACCCGCTGGCAAAAGGGGTGACGCAGAAGACTGTCGCGGCAGCGCTGGATGCTGTCCCGGATTTGCGTCCGGAGAGCCGGACGTTCTGGAACTGGCTTGAGAATCATGAAGCGCCGAAGAAAGCGTTCCGGCCGCAAGGGCGGGCGAAGGCGGGCCTTTCCCTGACAAGCGAGATGGATGACGGCGCGACAGTGTTGGGTACGTTGGAGTTGAGGGGGAGGCAACTCCTTGTCGGGATCAACTCGCGGGAACGGACGGCGCGTGGGCAGGCGATGCTGGCCGAAGTGCTCGGCAGTCTGGTCGGAACGCCGCTTACGCAGATCATGACGCCCGGCCAGACGATGGCCGAACAGGAGTCGCGATCCGGCCTGCGGGATGAGGGCTCTTTGTCCATTCCGCCAGAGGAGGAGGCGCGGCTCATTGGCGAGGTGATGGATCGTCATTACCGGCAGGTACTCGACGAGGCGGTGCCCGCGCTCGGAGACCTCACGCCACGTCAGGCAGCGCGCACGGCAGCCGGCCGTCAAAAGCTCATAGTCTGGCTCAAACATCTTGAGAACAATGCCGCAAGGTCTGGAGACGCGCAGCGTGGCATCGCTGCGTACGACTTTACCTGGATGTGGGTGGAACTCGGTGTCGCCCAATTCAGGAAATAGGCCGCTTACGCCTCATTTCGGACATACGTACCGATGAACAGTTTTACGCAGAGCGGACATAAGCAACAAGGTGTATCTTGACTGGGTTAGGCCGTAAGCAGTCTGACCATCTCTAGATGGCTCCTGCGCTGCAAGAGAAAAGTGATATTCGGGCGTTGGTCGATAACAGACCGAACACTTTCATGAGCCGAGATTATTCGGACGCTTATCCAAACCACTCATGGTCAAGCTACTGACGGAAGCCATTACCTATCATGCATCTCTCAGCGGAAAATCGTGAATTACTGCTGGAGCTGTTACGTAGAGTTTGACCTTGCCCCCTGAAATGCCCTCGACTTGAAGTAAGGTCTGTCTACTGGAGA
>JBDNSL010000180.1:0-2107 GCA_047719095.1 Acetobacter sp. | reverse complement strand
ATGCCATCCAGCGCACGGGGGCCGGAGGGCACGGACTGTTCGCTCATGGGGGGGGGAGAGACCGCCTTGCCCAAGCTGCCATCGCCGTCCAGCGCCTTCATAATCCGGCCACGCACGTTCAGGTTTTTCAGGTCCCGCACATGGTCACGCACGTCCGACAGATCGGCCTCGCGCACAACCTCATCAAGGTGGGACTGGAACTCGCTGGCCAGTGCGCGGGCCTTTTTTATGCCTTTTGCAAGCCCGCGAATGGCCACAGGCAGGTCCTTGGGGCCAATAACGACAAGAGCCACCGCGCCGATCAGGGCGAATTCCGACCATGCAAAATCAAACATAAACAGCCCCGCTTACGCCAGCTCCGTGCGGCCCACACCAGAATAACCCTGCAACACAGGCGGCCCTTATACCTCTATCACGCTCCATCGGGGGCGGAAACCGCAACCTGTGCAACCGGCCCATCCTCCGGGGCAGCAGAGGCATCGGCCGTGGGCTGGGGGGGCGCGCTGTGGGGTATGGCCTCCTCCTCCTGCCCTTCGGGCCCGAAGGTTATGGCGGACTGTGTGCCCTCCAGCCCGGCCCCGTTCTGGGGCACATCGACCATGAGTTCTTCCCGGCGGGGCATGTCGGAGAGGGCGCGCAGGCCAAAATGGCGCAAAAAATCAGCCGTGGTGCCCCACAATACGGGCCTGCCCGGTACCTCCTTGCGCCCACGCGGGGCAATCAGTTCCGCCTCGATCAGGGTGTCCAGCACGTTCTGGCCAAGGCTTACGCCGCGAATTTCCTCTATTTCCACACGGGTGCAGGGCTGGTGGTAGGCAATAATGGCCAGCGTTTCCATCACCGCACGGGGCAGGCGCCGGGGGCGTTCAAGCACACGGGTCAGCAAAGGTGCCAGATCGGGGGCGGTGCGGAACTGCCAGCCCCCAGCAACCTCAACGGGAAAAACGCCACGCCCCTCATACCGGCGGACAAGGGCTGCCAGCACTGCCGCCACAAAAGACCCCAGATCCTCCTCCCCCGCAGGCATGATCTGGCGGTCTTCCAGCAGGTCCGCCAGACGGCGGGCGCTTACCGGTTCGGTGGAGGCAAAAACAAGGGCTTCGGCCAGTCTTACCGCCTCATCTGGTACGGGTATGGGGGTGCTGGTCATGCGTCCTGTCTCTCTTCTCCGGTCTGTCGTGTGGGGTGGGGCGGTGGGGCGGGCGGGCCATTACCCTCCACCCCATCGGGCGGCATGGGGGCATCAGGGTCCTGCTCATCTGGCCCGTGTTCATGTGGGCGCAGCATGATCTGGCCGAATGTTTCATCCTGCCGCAGTTCCAGCCGCCCGGTCTTGGCCAGTTCCAACCCCGCGATAAGGGTACCCGCCATGGCTGCGCGCCGCTGGCGCAGGGCGTCCTCCCCCTCCATCTGGCCGGGCAGGACATCGGGTAGAAAAGCATCCAGCGTGCTCCAGCCCGGCGGGGTTTCGCCCAGCAGGCGGGTCAGCCTGCTTAGCGCGTCCTGCACGGTCCAGAATCTTATGGTGCGCGGGGCGTAAATGCGCCTGCGCGCGGTGCGGCGGATGGCGGCAAGGTAGGCCCGCATAAGCTGGGGCATGTCCAGCGCCAGACCGGAGCGGTCCACCTCTACCAGATTTTCGGGCAGGCCACGGGCAAACACATCGCGCCCAAGGCGGGGGCGGGCTTCCAGCCAGCGGGCAAGCTCGCCCATGCAGGCCAGTTCCATCAGCCGTTCCTGCAACAGCTCTGCCGCTTCCTCCCCCTCCATCGCCAGCTCATCATCTGGGGGGAGCAGAAGGCGGGACTTGAGCCACGCAAGCCATGCCGCCATAACCAGCCAGTCCGCCGCCAGTTCCAGCCTGACGCGGCGCGCACTTTCCACCACAGCCAGATACTGTTCCACCAGTTGCAGGATGGAAATACGGGCCAGATCCACCTTTTGCGCCCGCGCCAGATCAAGCAGAAGGTCCATTGGCCCTTCAAACCCTTCCAGACGCAACAGCGGCACACGCGGGACGTGGCTGTCCGCCTCCTCCCCCACCGGGGGCGAGGGCTGGTCGTGCTGTGTGGGGGCGGGCGGGGTGCCCTCCCCCACATAGGGGGGC
>JBDNSL010000179.1:0-2130 GCA_047719095.1 Acetobacter sp. | reverse complement strand
CCGGGTGAGGTTGGCGGCTTGCCGCCTAGCGAACCTAGTGTGAACGCACTCGGCGCAGCCGAGCCGCCCCGGATCCTTTTCGCTGATGCGACAACCGTATTCACAAGCTGAAGGGGGATACTGTTGACATGACGATCTGTCATGAAGCGACAAAAGGATATCAAGGGATGTATCTTCGGCAGACACTACGAAATATGGGGGTTTTTAGCCTTTTTACGCTTATTGTTACAGGTAGCGCACAAGCATCGGATTATGGTTATGCGACCATTTCTTTGAAAGATGGGATGGAACAAACGATCCAGCTTTCGCTAAACGGTCCGAATTCGATAGTGTCCTTAGCGGGACCTAAGTGCTTCACCAACTGCGACCGTGTTGAACTGGAAGCGAAGGGAACCACGACCGATCGTGTCATTTTAAGTTTTAATATTAAGCACAAAGATGTACCGAGGCTTCGCCCCTCAATGGTCCGGAGCGACGGATCTACTATCTATAATCCAGACCCCACTGGCTGGACCTTAGAGGGGGCTGTTCTGATCAGGGATAAACAGGTTCTGCCACTGGTCCTGACGTCCAGCGGAGAGCAGGTTGGGACCCTGAGGTGGTTGAACGGAACCGCTGAACAAGGACGCTAAGGTGGCCCGCCAGAGAGACCTTTTTGGCTGGAAGCGCCCGCGGCGCAAGCCGCGTAAGCTTGCACACCTTATTGATCTTGGGGACCACGGCTGCGTTTACCCGCCTGGGAAACATATGGTGGCACTGTTCCGATGCCACCGCTGTGCCTGGGAAAGTGATTGGCGGGAAATGTCCAACGTCACGGAATGCCGACGCGGCATACCATGCGAGAAATGCAATAGTGCCAAGAATGTATCTACGTCACTCACTGGTATTAGCTAAAGGGACGGAAATTCGACGCTCTCTCGATATTCCCACGCTGCGGGAGAAACCAGCTCTCCCGCATTCCACCGCTCGGCGACCAACTCAAAGACGGATCCATCGTGTGTTATGCCAAACCATGTTTCATTTTCTCTCCACACGGATTTGAAATCTTTCATGGACATCACCCCTTACCCGCGCACTCAGAACGGTATCTCATCGTCCAAATCACCTGCGGCTTGGGGCGCGGCAAAACCGCCATTTTTAGTGCCCCCAGAAGGACGCGAGGAGTAATTCGACCCGGCATTGCCAGCGCCATGACTATCCCCACGACCATATCCACCTTCTCCCCCCTCACCTGCATTACGGCTGTCGAGCAGGACCAGTTCACCACGGAAGCGATCTACGATCACTTCGGTCGTATAGCGTTCCTGTCCACTCTGATCGGTCCACTTGCGGGTCTGGAGTGCGCCTTCAAGATACACTTTGCGGCCCTTACGCAAGAACCGTTCCGCCACATCGGCCAGCCGGTCGTTAAAAATGACCACGCGGTGCCATTCCGTGCGTTCGCGCTTTTCGCCAGAGGCCCGGTCGTTCCATGTATCGCTGGTTGCGAGAGAGAAAGAAACGATCTTCTGGCCACTCTGGCCATGTCGCACTTCGGGGTCTTTACCAAGATTACCAACCAGAATGACTTTGTTAACGCTGCCTGACATTTTCTTATTCCACTATAAATATTGAGAAGAATATCACAGATCTGAATTACGATTTAAGCGGCTTTGAGCTTGGCCTGCTCGATCTGCGCGTACTGTTCCGCCCATTTATTTACCTGGGCAGCAATTTCCTCTGGCGATCCTTCCCGGCCGTCCCAATCTTTGAGCAGGTCAAACCCGGAGTGAAGGGCGATATACCGACGGCTTTCCGGATCAGCGGAATAATTGGCCCCAAGATAGCGGGCGCCATTAGGACTCATCATTCCATCGGCGGCAATCCCGACAAACAGACGTTCTACTCCGCTCGCAGGCCGGTTCGGGTTATGATAGTGCCAGCCATGATGTTCCACCAAGGCAGCCAGTGTCAGATCTGAGTAATGCAGCTCCACAACATCACATTGCGTTATGGAAGACGTATCGCTTACAGTGTTTTTACCGTCGGACATGAAACTTGCCTTTCTGTTCTACGCAGTCCCGGTCTGGTGTTACAGCACTGACCGGGGCGCTTTGTTGTTTGGGCCTATTCCCTCTCAACAAGTAAAGA
>JBDNSL010000178.1:0-2227 GCA_047719095.1 Acetobacter sp. | reverse complement strand
TTGTGCCAAAATCAATGCCGATGCGGGTGGGGGCGGGTAAGGAGGTCATAACCGGTGGAAAATAGAACCCGCTCCCCCTGCTTGTCCATGCCTTATATGTGCAGGCGGGCAGGCCATGCTGCCTTTTGTGCTGCTTGTCCCACAGGTTGTGTGAGGCAGAGTGCATACCCTGCGCCTATTGACCACACGGGCCTGCATGATGAGAGGGACGACCGAACAGGCGGATATTTCCATTCCGTTCGGTAAAAGCCCAAGGCTGCGGGTGGAAGAACACCGTTATGTTCGGGAGAAAGTCTGCTTCCCATATCCCCGGTGATCTGATGCCGACGCGGGCGCTGTTCACCATAGCTGGTCTGGCGCGCGGAGTTCGCTAGGCTCCGGTTTCTGGAGCAGGGACAAACCAGCCCGTTTGCTCCCGCGCAGGCGCAGGTCAAACGGGCGGCATGGTCAAGGTGATGTGTTTTTCCCGCGCATGTCTACTGGTGCTGCCGGGCTGTAAAGGCGTTCCCACCCCAGTTTTCCCACCAGCCAGCCGAGTGCAATGCAGGTGATCAGGAGCACGGCCTTTGCGCCGTCCAGCCCGAGCAGGACCAGAGCCGGGCCGGGGCAGACCCCGCTCAGCCCCCAGCCTACACCAAACAGTGCAGAACCTATGACCAGCCCTTTATCGGGAGGCCAGCGCGATGGCCAGTGGAGTGCCTGCCCACTGGCATCCCGCCCTTTGCGGCGCAACAGCCAGAAGCCGGGCAGGGTTACGCCAACCGCACCCCCCAGAACACCTGCCAGAATGGGGTTCCAATGCCCCGTCACATCCAGAAAACCCAGAACATTGGCCGGGTTGGCCATGCCGGAAATCCACAGGCCACAGCCAAACATCAGGCCGCAGAACAGTGCGATAGCCATGTGCATCATGCCCACCCTTCCAACCGGGATATAAAGACCGTGATGATGGCAACCCCCATAAAAATGGTGACTGCCACAAGGGATCGGCCAGACCTGTTTCCCAGCCCGCAAACACCGTGCCCGCTGGTGCAGCCATTGGCCAGTGCGGTGCCCAGACCAATCAGCAGGCCCGAAACAGCAAGGCGTAACCAGCCAGTCTGGGCGAACTGTTCAGGTACGGCTGCTCCTGCCATGCGGGCCAGCACGCCGGTTGCGACCACCCCGGCCAGCACGGCCCAGCGCCAGTGGCTGGCCGGGTGACGCAGGGCGTTGCCCAGTATGCCACTCACTCCCAGAATGTGGCCTTCAAACGCCATAAGTAATACGGCGGCGGTGCCAATCAGCATACCGCCGCCCAATGCTGCCAGCCATGCTGCGCTCATGCGTGTCCCCTTAAGTGTTCAAGGGATGCTACCGGGGCATCCCTATCCTTGGAATTGTTATGCAGGCCAGAGAATGCCCGTGCCCCGGCGTTTACACCAGACAGGTGACGGGCTCGGTAAAGGCTGGTCATGGCGTCTGGCCTTGCGCCCGGACGTGGCCAGAGTGTTCGGGCGTAGGCTGTGCCGTCATTTCCTCATCTGCAAAAACCATGCTCCTACCCGCATGGACCCATGGGAATAGACGACACTTCAGGGTTTGAATACGGGTCACATGGGCGGCGACAGGCGGATGAACGGGCGGCCTGCGGTCCATTACGGAGGCACTGACGGCACGGGCGAACTGTGCTTCAGTCACGGAAAATAATCTTTCATATATTGGGATTATTTAAAAATACCTGTTCCGGGAACAGGCTTCCGGGCATGATGGACCAGTCAACATCGATTTCTGAAAAACAGGGTATGCGGCATGGGCGTATTTCTTTTTTATAACCGACCGGAATTGCCGTGATTCGGCTTCTTTATCCAGATTACCATTTCTGGAAAGAAACGTCAATACAATTTTGGAAAAATGTCTCTTATAATCATTCATTTTAAAAGATGTCTCTCATAGGGTGCGCGGCTGTGTGCGCGGCCTCACCGAATTGTCCCGGTGGAAGGTGTGTCACCTGCCAGCATGCCTGTCCGTGCGGTCCGGGGGTATGTCCGGAGCATTAGGCACGGTTATACAGCCGTAACGCGTTAAGGTGTCGCCCGTTCCGTTACAGAACCCTGTGGCAGTTGGTCAGCCTGTACGGCCTGAAAATCCCCGAGTTGTAAAGTCAGGCATAAGCAGGGCACGTGGGGTTGCAAACGGGATAGGCAGATCAGCCGGAAATCGTGCCCGCAGGGTGCGGGTCGGGTGC
>JBDNSL010000177.1:0-2298 GCA_047719095.1 Acetobacter sp. | reverse complement strand
TGACCTTTACCATTGCCACCGGGGCGGAGGACGACCGCAAGCTGGGCCAGTGGACACTGGAGGGCATTCGCATGATCCGCGACGCCTTCCCCGATATCCAGATCGTGCTGGGCCTGTCCAACATCTCTTTCGGGCTTAACCCGGCCGCACGCGCGGTGCTGAACTCGGTGTACCTCGACCTTGCGGTCAAGGCGGGCATGACGGCAGCTATTGTGCATGTCTCCAAAATCCGCCCGCTGCACCTGATCGCCCCTGAAGAGGTGAAGGTGGCCGAAGACCTGATCTTTGACCGCCGGACAGAGGACTACGACCCCCTTCAGGCCCTGCTCGCCCTGTTTGCGGACCGCAAGGCGTCCGAGGCCGTCAAGCGCAAGCAGGCCGAAACAGCGCCAGAACGCCTGAAGGACCGCATTGTCGATGGGGACCGTAAGGGGCTGGAAGCCGACCTTGCCGAAGCCATGCAGACCATGGCCCCGCTGGACATCATCAACACCGTGCTGCTCGACGGCATGAAGGTGGTGGGCGAGCTGTTTGGTGCAGGCAAAATGCAGCTCCCCTTTGTTTTGCAATCGGCTGAAACCATGAAAACCGCCGTGGCATGGCTGGAGCCGCACATGGAGCGGGCCGAAGGCCAGCAGCGCGGCACCATTGTGCTGGCCACCGTTAAGGGCGATGTGCACGATATTGGCAAAAACCTTGTGGACATTATCCTGACCAACAACGGTTACCGCGTGGTCAACCTTGGCATTAAAGTGCCCGTGGCGGACATGATCGAGGCCGCCCGGAAGGAAAACGCGGACGCCATTGGCATGTCCGGCCTTCTGGTCAAATCCACCGTGATCATGCGCGAAAATCTGGAAGAAATCTCCCGCGCGGGGCTGGATACCCCCGTCCTGCTGGGTGGTGCGGCCCTGACCCGCAACTACGTGGAAGAAGACTGTGTGGCCGCCTACAGCCCCACAGGCCGCGTGGCCTACGCGCGTGATGCGTTTGATGGGCTGACCCTGATGGACCAGATCGCCCAGAACGGGTTTGACGGGTATCTGGCAGCCATACAGAAGCGGCGCGAAGGCAAGGCCACCCGCAAGAACGCCCGCACACCAGAGGCAGCGGAAACACGCGGCTACGGCCCCGTGGACAAGGCCGAGGTTGCCATCCGCCGTGCGCGCATAAACGCCGATGAACCCCGCCTTGTGCCCCCCTTCTGGGGTGCCAAGGTGCTTGAGGCCACGCCAGAGGCTGTTCTGCCGTTTTTGAACGAGCGCGCCCTTTACCAGTTCCAGTGGGGCTTTCGTAAACAGGGCCGCTCTTTGGACGAATTCCTTGTCTGGGCACGGCAGGAACTGCGGCCCATTTTGCAGCGCATGCTCAAGCTGGCAGCAGATGAGCAGATTCTCAAACCGCAGGCCTGCTACGGCTACTGGAAAGCCGCAGGCGATGGCAACGACCTTGTCCTGTTTGAACAGGACGGCACAACCGAGGCCGCCCGCTTTGCCCTGCCCCGCCAGCCCCGTGCGGACGGGGAGTGCATTGCCGACTTCGTGCGCGACATAAACGAGGCCGAGCGCGATGTGGTGGGCCTACAGGTTGTGACCGTAGGGCAGAAAGCCTCCGACATTGCCCGCGACTGGTTTGAGGAAAACCGCTACCAGGACTACCTCTACCTGCACGGCCTTTCGGTGGAGATGGCGGAAGCCATGGCCGAATACACGCACAAGCGTATCCGCGCCGAACTGGGCTTTGCCGCCGAAGACCCGCGCAACATGGAGGACCTGCTCCAGCAGGGCTACCGTGGCTCGCGCTATTCGTTCGGCTACCCGGCCTGCCCCCGGCTGGAGGAGCAGAGCAGCATTCTCAACCTGCTTGAGGCCGAGCGTATTGGCGTCTCCCTGACCGATGGCGACCAGCTCCACCCCGAGCAGTCCACCTCCGCTCTGGTGGTGCTGAACAAACAGGCCAAATATTTCACGATCTGAGGAACCGGGCATTGACCAGTTGGGATGGTGCAGCGCATCATCCCACAATGGTCTATTCCCGCCCGCATCAGGTCCCACCTCTTACTTCGCAACGCAAGGACCTGTATTTGCAGGTTGGGCAACATGCGACCGGCTGCACAACCGCCTTTATTGATGGCAGGCGTGAGGAGCTTGTGCGCGAGAGCGCGCTGTTCCTGCAAACCCTGCACAGCATGTGGGTGCAGGACGGGGTGGACGAAGTGGATGTATGGACCGAACTTTTGCGCCGGCTGGAAGTCTCGGAGCTGCTGCACAGGCTTAACCAGCCCCCCCACCGTAAAAA
>JBDNSL010000176.1:0-2431 GCA_047719095.1 Acetobacter sp. | reverse complement strand
CTGGCACTGGCACTGGCACTGGCACTGGCACTGGCACTGGCACTGGCACTGGCACGACCGCAGGGCAGATTGCAGCGCTGGTCAAGCTGCTGGCACAGGCCCAGACTCCAGAAGACGCCCATACCCTGCAAGGCAGGCTTGAAGCCCTTCGGGCGGCCCATCTCTCCCCCACCACACAGCTTCTGGTCCGCCGGGCGGAAAAAGACCTGACATCCGAAAAACCGGACGATGCGGTGGATGATATGGGGGACGCCCTTGCCCTCCAGCCTGATCAGGCTGTGTTATGGCGCACCCGCGCGCAGATGCGCCTTGTTGCTGGCAACCTGCACGGAGCTGTGGCTGATCTGGGTGAAGCCATTGCGCGGGACGGGGATGACGCACAAAGCTGGAGTCTGCTCGCCAGTGTGGAAGAGCACCTGAACAATGGTCAGGCCGCACTCAAGGCATGGCAGAAAGCCACAGCACTAAACCCCATGCTGGATAAAACCGGCAAGCGGTCCGAGTCCCTGCGTATCAAGGCATTTGGGCAGCCGACCTGAACGGGTCGCTCAGGCCTGCCGGTTTTCGATCAGGCTTTTACGAATTTCGCGCCCGCGTTCAATTTTATCCACAATATACTCCGCATCCCCCCAGCGAATGGCGCGGGCCATGGCTTGGGCATCTTCCATAAAGCGCCCCAGCATTTCCAGCAGGGCCTCGCGGTTGGCCAGAAAGATATCTCGCCACATTATGGGGTCAGATGCTGCAATGCGTGTAAAATCGCGGAACCCCGAGGCTGCCAGATCCAGCACCTCGGAGCGGGTTTCCTCCGCCAGATCATCGGCTGTGCCGCAGATGGTAAACGCCAGCAGGTGCGGCAGATGGCTGACAATGGCGCACACGCGGTCATGGTGGGCGGGGGTCATTTCCCGCAGGCGCGCACCACAGCGTGTCCACAACGTGCGGACCTGCTCCAAGGCTTGTGGCGTGGTGGCCTCAAGGGGAGTTAGCAGGCACCAGCGGTTTTCAAACAGGTCCACAAGCCCCGCATCGGGGCCAGAAAACTCCGTACCCGCCATGGGGTGTGCGGGCACGTAGGGCACGTCCGCGCGCAGGCTGGGCGCTATGGCCTCGGTAACGGAGACTTTGGTGGAACCAACATCGGTCAGTACCGCACCCGGCTTCATGGCGGGTACGAGCTGTGCCGCAACAAGCCCCATGGCACCAACCGGCACACAGAGCATGACACAATCCGCCTGCGCCACGGCGGCAACACCATCGGTTGTCGCCTCGTCCGCCAGACGCAGTTCCATAATGCGTGCGCATACGTCCGCACTGCTGTCTACGGCAACCAGCCTGCGGGCCAGATTGCCATACGCCTTTGCACGGCGGAGCACGGAAGACCCAATAAGACCCGGCCCCACAACAACAAGTGTGTCGAACACAACGCCACAATCCGTGTCAGCCACCGCTCAGCTATCCTTCACCACGTTGGAAGATGGGGAATACCCCATGCTCTCGCCCTTGTTGGGGGCCGGTGTAGCAGATGCGTTCTGCCGCAATCCGCGCATTTCCATGAACTGCCAGAGCAGCAGAACGGGAATACCAATCATGATCTCGCGCCCACGGCGCAGCAGGGAAAGACCAAGGGACAGGGACGGGTCAATACCAAACGCGTGGCCCATGGCCATGTAGGCCCCTTCCTGCACACCCAGACTGCCGGGAACCAGAAAACCCACGGACATAATGGCGCAGGTTACCCCCTCCACCGCCACAGCGCCGGAGAAGCTCAGTTCCGCACCCAGAAAATGCGCGGTCAGCCACAGCATACCCGCACCACCCAGCCAGCCAAGCAGATGGTAGCTGGCCGAACGGCAGATGTGCCACGGGCGGCTCCATGCCGCCTCCATACGTTCTTGCAGGTTATCAGCACCCGCCAGAATGCTGTCCCGCCATTGTGATGCCAGACTGCGGGTAAACATGCCCCCAAATTTGCGGAACAGGTTGCCGCCATGTGTCTGGGTCCAGATAAAGCCTGCGGTCCCTGCGATCAGGAACAGCGTGCCCCCCACCACCGGCACCACAAACGGGCTGGAACGCTGGTGCGCTACAAGGCAGGCCACGCCCAGCAGCACAAACGCCACCTGCCCCATGACCTCCGTTGTAATATCCACAAGATTGGCGCAGGCGGCCTCGGGCAGTTCAACCTCCCGGTCGGATGCGCGGTGCATGCCATGGCCCGAACAGGTAGCGCGAATGCCAATGACAATACCCCCGACCTGCGAAAACGGAAGGCAGGTTGCCGCCGCGTCGCGCACCATGCGTGCGAGCAGAAGGCGCACATACCCAATTTCGGGGAAAGCGGCATGCCATGCCATGCCCAGAATGCCATCCACGGCCAGCTGGCAGCATACCATAAGCAGAAAGCCGCCCAGACCAATACGCATAACAG
>JBDNSL010000175.1:0-2457 GCA_047719095.1 Acetobacter sp. | reverse complement strand
TCGGGCATAGCCTGTTTTCAATATGCTTCTTCATAGCCAGTTTTCTTCTATACAGCCCGCTGCAACTTTGGGGAACACCATGCCCGCTCAAACTGACACCCATACGACCACCCAGAGTGCTGATACACAGCATGGCCGCTCACTCAAGGTCCTTCTGGCAGGCCCTCGCGGCTTTTGCGCCGGGGTGGACCGCGCCATTCGTGTGGTGGAGGAGGCCATCCGCCGCTACGGCGCGCCGGTTTATGTCCGACACGAAATTGTCCATAACCGCACCGTTGTCGAGGAGCTGGAGGCACAGGGCGCCATTTTTGTGGAGGAACTGGACGAGGTTCCAGCCGATGGCCACGTCGTGTTCTCCGCCCATGGTGTGCCCAAAACCGTGCCAGCCGAAGCCGAGCGCCGCAACCTGCTCTATCTGGATGCCACGTGCCCGCTGGTCTCCAAGGTCCACCGCGAGGCCGAGCGCCACTACGCTGCCGGTGGCCCCGAAAGCCGGCATATCCTCATGATCGGCCATGCCGGCCACCCCGAGGTTGTGGGCACCATGGGCCAGCTCCCCGCAGGAGCGGTAACCCTGATTAACGATGCGGATGAAGCCCGTAGCGTGCAGCCCGCAGACCCGGCCATGCTGGCGTTTATCACCCAGACCACCCTTTCGGTCGATGATACGGCAGAAATCGTGGATATCCTGCGCGAGCGCTTCCCCCTGATTGAAGGGCCAAAGCGCGAGGATATCTGCTACGCCACCACCAACCGGCAGGAAGCGGTCAAGACCATTGCACCCGAGTGCGATCTGGTTATCGTGATCGGCTCTCCCAACTCCTCCAACTCGCAGCGTCTGCGCGAAGTGGCCGAACGTTCGGGTGCGGCCCGCGCCCTGCTGGTACCCCGGCTGGACGCGCTGGACTGGTCTGTGCTGGAAGGTGTGCATACGCTGGGCATTACGGCTGGGGCCTCCGCCCCGGAAGCTTTGGTGCAGGAAATGGTGGCCGAAATGGCCAAGCGCTACACCCTGTGCATTGAAGAGCGGATTGTGAAGGAAGAAAACGTGACGTTCCGCCTTCCCGCACCTTTGGGCTGAGGGTGGTTCATGGCCGTTTATACGGACGTTAGCGACGAGGCGCTGCGGGACTTTCTGGCCGATTTTGCCATTGGCTCCCTTGTTGCCTTCCGTGGCATTGCCGAAGGGGTTGAGAACACCAACTTCCAGCTTCGTACAACGGGTGGGGACTATATCCTCACCTTGTACGAAAAGCGGGTGAACGCGCGTGAGCTGCCCTGGTTCTTGGGCCTTATGCAGCACCTTGCGCGTGAAGGGGTGACCTGCCCGCAGCCGGTAGCAGACCGGGCGGGTGTTACACTCAAAACCCTTGCGGGGCGTCCTGCGGCTATTACCACCTTCCTGCCCGGTGTGTGGCCGCGCACCGTGCGGGGCGAGCACTGCCGCCCCCTAGGGCGCGCCTTGGCGCAACTGCACGCAGCAGGCCGCTCCTACGCGCCCGAGCGGCCCAATGCGCTGGGGCCGGATGCATGGGCACCCCTGCTGCAAAGCTGCGCGGGTGGGGCGGATACGGTCCAGCCCGGTTTGCAGGCCGAGCTGGAACACGCCCTTGCGCGCATTGTGCCCGCATGGCCGGGCCATGGTGCCAACCCAACCCTGCCGCGCGGGCAGATCCACGCCGATCTGTTCCCCGATAACGTGTTTTTTCTCAACCATTCCGTGTCGGGCCTGATCGACTTCTATTTTGCCTGCACCGATTATCTGGCCTTTGACGTGGCCATCTGCCTGAATGCGTGGTGCTTCCAGCCCGATGGCGCGTTTAACGTCACCTTCGCCCGGCAGATGTTGTTGGGGTATGAGGACGTGCGTAAACTGGATGACGCCGAGCGTGCGGCCATGCCGGTGCTTGCACAGGGTGCGGCCATGCGCTTTTTGCTCACCCGGCTGTACGACTGGATAAACACCCCGGCCGATGCGCTGGTAACGCCCAAAAACCCGCTGGATTACCTCAAACGGTTACGCTTCCATCTGGCAACGCAAAGTGTGGGTGGTTATGGACTCTGAAAATTCTTCTCCCGCTCCGGAAAACCGGATGCAGGTTGAAATCTGGACCGATGGCGGGTGCAGGCCCAACCCCGGCCCCGGTGGCTGGGGCGTGCTGCTACGCTGCAAGGGTGTTGAGCGCGAACTTTCTGGCGGGGAACTGGCGACCACCAACAACCGCATGGAACTGACAGCTGCGGCCGAGGCGCTGGAAGCGCTGACCAAACCCTGCACCGTCAACCTCCATACCGACAGCGAATACGTGCGCAACGGCATTACGCGCTGGCACACAGGCTGGGTGCGCCGGAACTGGCGCAACGCAGCGGGGGACCCGGTGGCCAACATGGATTTGTGGCGCCGCCTGCTGGATGCGGCCAAACCGCATGATGTGTCGTGGCATTGGGTCAAGGGCC
>JBDNSL010000174.1:0-2558 GCA_047719095.1 Acetobacter sp. | reverse complement strand
TGTGGATAAGAGACCGGGGCGGCTGGGGCGGCGGCATGGGCACAGCCTATACCTATAGCTGCCAGACCAATTTTGAACTGGTGAACGGCCTTGTCACCAGTTGGACTATGCGTGGTGACGGCTGTTAGCCAAGGGGCGTATATGCACCTCCTGACCCGTCCTTTATGCGCTGTGCACCAATGACTGTTCAGGAGGCTCCGCTGCGTTCCCATCCATTTTGCCATGCCCCGGTCCGGTGGCATGGGCGCTCCACCCCCCGTATTCTGGCACTAGCACTCGGGGGCATGGCCATGTTGGGGGGGTGCCAGCAAAGTCCCGCACGGCAGGACAGCTACACAACACCGCTCTCAACCTGTGCGTTTATGATGCCAACAGTCTCTGGCACCCGCACATACACGCCCGGACGCACCGGCATACCCGGCCCCAATACCGCGCAGAACACTGCTGTGGACAGCGCCATTGCCTACAGCAACCCCCAGACACCAGCCTTTTGTGACCGCCCCCTGTCCGACACACTGCGCAGTTCCATAGAACTGGCAGATTATACCCATCTGCTGGACAGCACGGGCCTATTCCCCACCTTGCAGCAGGCTGGCCCTTTTACGGTTTTTGCCCTGCCCAACGCAGCACTGGAAAACCAGAACGCGCGCACAAATGGCCAGTTGCTGGACCCGGCCAATGCCCATGCCGTGCGCACCATGCTGGGCTATACAATTGTTATCGGTAAATGGCCGCATAAGGCCCTGCGTGCTGCGGTCGACAGGGCACCGGGGCACAGCGTGCTGCTCCCAACCCTGAACGGGCAGAACCTTGCCGTCTGGCTGGACGCACAGACCGACCAGATTATGGTTGGTCCACCATATGGGGAGCATAGCCCGCTGTGGGTTATGGGTATTCCGCAGTCCAATGGTGTGCTGTATTTTACCCGCTCGCTGGTGCTACCACCACACGAACACAGCACGCCACCAACCCGCACGCCGTAAAACAACCGCAAGCCCTACCCTGCACCACCGTGCTGGAGTGGTGCGGAGCGTGTGCCTTCAGGCGGTCAGAGCGTCCATGGGGCGGGGTCATCCCACCAGCATGGGTCGGGCATGACAAAATCCACATCGCACCCGACCAGTGCACGGGCATCCTCAGGGGTGCTGGCACAGGCTACGCCGGGTAGTTCCATCATCATGCACCACCACTGGGCAACGGCCTGCATGGCCTGTGTGGCGTCCGCCTGATCGGCCCCATCTGCGGCATCGGGAGAGAAGCAGATGTAGTCTGCCCCTTCTTCCCCCGCACGCATGGCGGCATCGCGGCTGCTGCCTACGGCCACGCCTAGCTGCAACGCATCACCTATCTGGCGGCGAACATCGCGCACACTGGTGGCATGGGAGAGGGAAAGATGCACCCCATCGCACCCGGTCTGGGCGGCCAGTTCGGGGGCGTTCTCCAGCATAAGGGCAATGCCCTGCTGCTGCACAACTGGGCGGACAACCCCGATCAGGGCGGCGGCAGCATCCTGGTCAAGCTCACCAGCCAGACGCAGCAGCAGGGCTGCTGGCTGGTGGTGGGCCAGACGCTGTTCAAGCACGGGCAAAAACGCATCGGCATGTAAAAGCGGAGGCGTAACAAGATAAAGTTCCGACACTCCGGCTACCTTTCCCACACAATGCGCATCTGCATCGCTCAGTTCTTGAAGATGGTGATGATCTGCTCAAGCAGGGCCAGCGCTTCCGCCTTAGGCCGCTGGAACACGTTACGACCGATGATGGAGCCAAAGCCGCCACCGTCATGAATGCCCTGAATGGTCGCCAGCAGGTTGTCCGTGCCGGTATGTTCACCACCGGAGAAGATAACAATGCGGCGGCCTGCAAAGCTGGACTGCACAACATGGTTGATGCGGGCCGCAAGGGTTGCCACGTCCACCTTGTTCTTTTCATACACAGGCTTGCAGGCATCGAGTGCGACAACATCGGTCGGCGGTTTGACCTTGATGATGTGTGCGCCGCACAGGGCTGCCATATGGGCGGCATAGGCGCAGACATCCACTGCCGTTTCGGCCTTTTTGTCCAGCACCGGACCGCGCGGGTAGCTCCATGCGATAACCGCCAGACCCACGGACTTGGCTTCTGCTGCGAGTTCACGCAGTTCTTCCATCTGGTCGAAGCAGTATTCCGAACCGGGGTAGATGGTAAAGCCAATGCCCGCACAGCCCAGACGCAGCGCATCGGCCACGGTGCCGGTTACGGCCTGATCTTTTTCGGTCGCAAGGCTGTTGGAGCTGTTGCACTTGAGAATAAGCGGAATTTCGCCCGCAAAGGTGGCCGCACCGCATTCCAGCATGCCAAGGGGGGCCGCGTAACCGCTCAGCCCTGCCTCGATCGCAAGCTGGAAGTGGTAGTGCGGGTCATAGGCAGCCGGATTGGCGGCGAAAGAGCGGGCTGGACCATGCTCAAACCCCTGGTCAACCGGCAGAATGACCATTTTGCCGGTGCCACCCAGCTTGCCCGCGTTGAGCAGGCGGGCCAGATTCGTCTTTGTACCGGGGTTATCGCTCTCATACTGGT
>JBDNSL010000173.1:0-2745 GCA_047719095.1 Acetobacter sp. | reverse complement strand
ACCGTTTTACCAGTATGCAGGTTTTCGTTAAGGTGGTGCAGCTTGGCAGCTTTAGCGCTGCAGCACGCGGGCTTGGCCTCTCCCCCACCATGGTTACCAAGCATGTAACCACGCTGGAGGCGCGGCTGGGGGTTACGCTGTTCCGCCGCAGCACGCGCCACCTCTCGCTGACCGAAGCGGGGCGGCTGTTCCTTGAGGGCAGCCAGCGCATTCTGGCCGACATGGAGGAGGTGGAACTTGCCGTAAGCGAGCAGCGGCGCGAGCCACGCGGCCACCTGCGGCTGAATGCCCCCGTCTCCTTTGCCATCCGTTACGTAGCCCCCTACCTGCCCGAATTCAGCCGCCTGTACCCCCACGTAACCGTGGAGCTGGGCCTGAACGACCGCACCGTGGACCTGATAGACGAAGGCTGGGACCTAACCTTACGTATCCGCAAAATGCCCTCCAGCAGCCTGCGCAGCCGCAGGCTGGCCACCATACGCATGGTGGTGTGTGCAGCCCCCGCCTATCTGGCCCGTGCAGGCACCCCCACCCGTGTGGATGAGCTAAGCCAGCACCAGTGCCTCGGCTACACGCTGAGTGGGGCCAACAGTGCAAGCCGCTGGAGCTTTGGCGAGGGGGGAGAAAAGACCGTATCCGTGTCCGGCCCGCTCAGCGCCAATAATGGCGATGTCCTGCGCGAGGCGGCTCTGGCGGGGGAAGGCATAGTGTACCAGCCGGTTTTTGTTGTCAGCGAGGAGCTACGCACAGGCCGCCTGCACGCCCTGACACTGGACCACCCCCCCATACCGGGGCCAGACCTGCACGCAGTGTACGCACCGGGCATGAGCCTACCCCTGAAAACCCGCGCCATGATTGACTACCTGACCCAGTGTTACGCCCCCACCCCACCGTGGGAGCAGGCACTGGACACCACGCAATAAGGAGAGGGGGGCGGTATGGATGTTGTTCTGGGGGCTGCGGGCCATGTGGGGTCCGCCGTGGCACAAACACTGCTCGCACAGGGCCGTGCGGTAACCGTAGCACTGCACACCCCCACGCAGGCCCGCGCATGGGAGCGCAAAGGGGCCACTGTAGCTCTTGTGGATGTGTGCGACACACCCGCCCTGACCGCGGTGCTGGCCAAGGCCCGCCGCGCCTTTGTGCTTAACCCGCCCGCAAACCCCGGTGTGGATACGGATGCTGCCGAACGGGCCAGTGCACGGGCCATTGTGGCCGCACTGCAAAAGGTGGAGCTGGAAAAAATTGTTGTGCAGTCCACCTACGGAGCACAACCCGGCGCACAGTGCGCGGACCTTGGCGTGCTGTACGAACTGGAGCAGGCCGTGCTGGCACTGGGCACACCATGCTGCCTTGTGCGCGCAGCCTATTACATGAGCAACTGGCTGCCACTGGTGGCCACGGCCACAGCAACCGGCCTGTTGCCAAGCTTGATACCTGCCCACCTGCCCGTGCCCATGGTGGCCCCGCAGGATGTGGGGCGCTTGGGCGCGCACCTGCTGGCAGCCCCCGTAACACAGGCGGGCCTGTACGCCATAGAAGGCCCAAGCCCCTACACCCCAACCGACGTTGCTACATGCCTGAGCCTGCACACCCCCCACCCGGTTACGGTGCAGGCCATACCGCAAGAACAGTGGAAAGCATATTATCTGGCCAACGGATTTTCGCAAAAGGCCGCCATGTCCTACGCCACCATGACGGCAATTTTTACCACACAGGCCTACGCCCGCCCCCAGAACCCCCACAAGGGTGCCACCGATCTGGCGGGGTATTTTGCACAGGCCCTTGCCCCCTGAGCCTGAGCCTGAGCCTTACTGCACTCTCCGGAATATATCGCCTGCACCATTACCGCTGAACACACTTCCTGCGTGGCACGGCACAGGGGGGCTGGCGGGGCGGCTCAGTCCCACGCCAGAGCCATTTCACTCTCACGCACCTGCGTGTTGGCCTGCTGTTGCGGGCGGCCCAGATAATAGCCCTGCGCTTCCGAACAGCCCATGGTGCTGACCATTTGCAACTGGTCTGCCGTTTCCACCCCTTCTACCGTTACGGTCATGGCGCGAATGCTGGCAATGCCCAGTATGGCCTGAATAATTTCCTTGGCTGTGGGGTCTGGCAGGGCCTGGACAAAGCTGCGGTCGATCTTGATCTTGTCAAACGAGAACTTCCACAAATAGCTGAGCGAGGAATAGCCGGTGCCAAAATCATCCATGCTAATCTTGCAGCCAAGCGCCTTAAGCTCGTTCAGAATAACGTTTTTGTGCTCGTATTCATCCATCAGCACGCTTTCGGTTATTTCCACTTCCAGCCGTGCGCCGTCAAACCCGGTTTCCTTTAGAACATTACGGACAATTTCAGGAAATTTCCGGTCCTTGAGCTGAAGGGGGGATACATTGACCGACACATTGACATTGTCAGGCCATGTCAGCGCCTCGCGGCAGGCAATGTTGAGGATCCGCTCGCCCAGCTTGTGGATAAGCCCCGTCTCTTCGGCCAGACGGATGAACACTTCTGGCGAGATCATACCCCGCTCGGGGTGGTTCCAGCGGGCCAGTGCCTCGTAGGACTGAATTTTGCGGGCGTTAATGCCGTAAATGGGCTGGTAGTGCAGGAGCAGCCCCTCCCCCTCCACCAGCCGGTGCAGGGCGGAGACAAGCTCCGCACGTTCGAGAATTTCATAGCTCAGGTCGGTATCAAACAGCTTGTGCTGGCAGCGGCCAAGGGCCTTGGCGCGGTAGAGCGCCA
>JBDNSL010000172.1:0-2773 GCA_047719095.1 Acetobacter sp. | reverse complement strand
CCAGAACCTGATAAACACCCCTATGGACCCCCGCACGCTCAAGCGCCCACAGGTCGCCCACCGTTTCCACCACGCAGACCACGCCTTTATCGCGCAGCGGGTCGGCGCAGATGTGGCACGGGTCTGATGTGTCCAGATTGCCGCAGGACGAGCAGGTGCGAATGGCCTCCCCCGCCCGCTCCATGGCGCGGGCAAGGGGTGCCAGCCGTGTCTGGGGTTCGCGCAGAAGGTACAACGCCACCCGCCGGGCCGAACGCGGGCCAAAACCCGGCAGACGCCCCAGCAGGCGAATAAGCTGCTCTATTTCCTGCCCACCCATACCCGTCTGCCTTCCCCTGCGCTCAAGGCCGGTTGCGTCTGTGGCTTAGAACGGCAGCTTCATGCCTGCGGGCAGGTTAAGCCCGCCTGTGACCTTCTGCATTTCCTCGGCAGCTTTTTCGTCCAGCTTTTTGCGCGCATCCGCACAGGCCGCCACGATCAGGTCCTGCAACATTTCCATTTCAGCCGGATCCGCCAGTTTGGGGTCGATTTTAATGGAGCGCATGTCGCCCTTGCCACTGAGCACAACGCTGACCATGCCTGCACCAGCCGAGCCATCAATGCTCATGGCTTCCAGTGTGCTCTGCATGGCTTCCATCTTGGACTGCATCTGCGTGGCCTGCTTCATCAGTGAGGCAAGGTTTTTCATGGTCATCCCCTAAGCTTGTCTGTGTGCCGCGTGGTGCGGCATGGCGCACCCCTGTGGCGCATCATCTGTCTGTAATCTGGCCCAGAACGCGCTGTTTTGCCAGCCCGGCCCGCTCACTTCAGTCCTGCGAGGCGCCGGGGTCGTAGGGTCGGTCGTCCTCATCAAGCGGTTGCGCGTCAAGGGGGGCAAACAGCAGTTCGGGCACCTCCTCGGGCGGCAAGCCGTAATCATCCAGCCCGTGGTCGCGCACCTCGCCTAACTGGGCATCGGGGAACGCGGTCAAAATCGCACGGACCAGCGGGTGTGCCTCCGCCTCGCGTCGGCGGAACTGGATAACCTCCGCCCCTTGCGCGTCCAGCGTTGGTTCACCCTCAGCCTGCCCGGTTTCAATTGTCCAGCCTATCCCTGTTGCGCGGTCCAGCACGCGGCGGAGCTGCTGGGCAATATCGCCCGGCACCCCGCGTGCGAACCGCAGAACGATCCGCCCATGGGAAAATGAGATCAGATGGGCCGCATGGCGCAACTGGCCGTGCAGAATGGCCTCGCGCTGGTCCTTGACCAGTGCCACAGCCTCGCGCCATGTCCGTGGGATGGGTGGTGGGGCCGGTTCTGCCGGGGGCGGCTGTGGCACCGGGGCCACCACAGGCTCGGGCTGGGCCACGGCCACACCACCGGAGCTGACCATACGCAGGCGCGGTGGCGTTGGCTCCGCTCCCCCCTGTGGCGCGCCCGATGGCATACCCTGTAACGCTACGGGAGAGCCTGTATCGCCAAGGCCCGGAGCACCAACGGGTGTCCCGGCCAGTGCGGACACACCCCCAGCCTGCGGTGCGGATGGCGCTGCGGAGGATGCGCCACGCAGGCCACCCGCTCCATCAGGTGCGCTACTCAGGCGTTTGACCAAATCTTCGGGCGAGGGCAGGTCAGCCACGTAACACAGGCGGATTAGCACCATGTCTGCTGCGGCACGGCGGTCTGGCGCACTTTCCACCTCCCGCACGCCCTTGACCAGCATCTGCCACGCCCGCATGAGCACGGGCACCGTAAAGGTGCTGGCCATATGCGTGCCCCGTACCCGCTCGGCCTCAGGCATGTCTGCCGAGTCCCCCAGGGCGGGCACGGCCCGCAGGCGCGAGACGATATGCACAAGCTCAAGCATGTCACCCAGCACAAGGCCGGGGTCGGCACCGCGTGCATAGGCCCCGTCCAGCAGGGCAAGGGCCTGCTCGGGCTTGCCGGTCAACACCGCGTCCAGCAGGTCAAACACCACCTCGCGGTCGGCCAGCCCCAGCATATCGCTTACAATGGAGGCACCGATAACCCCGCCCTCACCCATCAGGCCCGCGCCTTGGGCAATGGCCTGATCCAGCAGGGAAAGCCCGTCACGCACAGAGCCATCGGCCGCGCGGGCGATCAGGGCCAGCGCATCCTCGGACAGTGTGACGTGCTCTTTTTGCGCGATACGGGCAAACAGGCCCGCCAGTTCGGCCTGTGGCACACGGCGCAGGTCAAAACGCTGGCAGCGGGACAGAACGGTAACAGGCACCTTGCGCAGTTCGGTCGTGGCAAAAATGAATGTGACCTGTGCGGGAGGCTCTTCCAGTGTTTTGAGCAGAGCGTTGAAGGCATTGCGCGAAAGCATATGCACTTCGTCAATAATAAAGACCTTCATCCGCCCCTGCATGGGGCGAAAGCGCGTGGCCTCTATGATTTCGCGCACGTCGTCCACCCCTGTGCGCGAGGCTGCGTCCATTTCCAGCACATCGGGGTGGCGGTCGGCCAGAATGGCAACGCAGTTGGGGCATACGCCACAAGGGTCAGCCGTGGGGCCACCGTTGCCGTCCGGCCCGGTGCAGTTGAGGGCGCGGGCAATAATGCGCGCAGTGGTGGTTTTGCCTACACCACGCACCCCTGTCAGCATAAAGGCATGGGCTACCCGGCCCAGCGCAAACGCATTGCGCAAGGTGCGGACCATGGCCTCTTGGCCGATCAGGTCATCAAATGTGGTGGGGCGGTATTTGCGCGCCAGAACCCGGTAGGGCGGGGTTACGGCATTGGCTGCCGGGGGGGCCGCTGGGGGTATGG
>JBDNSL010000171.1:0-2857 GCA_047719095.1 Acetobacter sp. | reverse complement strand
CATTGTGTTCGGGCTTGCGTTCATGATGATGCCTTTTGCCGTTTTTGGCGTCAAAAGCAGGCTGGCTGAACTCTCCCTCCAGATGGAGGAGCTTCAGGCAGAACTGCGTTCGCGCGCCATGGGGGGCAATGGGGTTTCCGCCGGGTACGCCAGTGCCGCAGCAGAGAGCGCATTCCCCTTTGGCCCACGGCGGCAGAACACGGATAACGTGGATGGCCCTGTGGTAGAGGAGGTGCGCCCTGCCGTGGTGGAAAAAAACCATCCCCCACGGAGCACGCCAGTTTTTGCCGAACTGCGTGCCCCAAGGGTGTCGGACGCCTACGAGCCAAGGCAGGATGCGCCCCCCGCCCCACATCTGGATGTCGGGTCCCACAAACCCGCGCCAGCCCGGCGCATGCCCTGGCATGAGGAGCAGGCCGAACAGCCCGAAAGCGGGGCCGAAATCCTGCGCCGCCATAAAGCGCCCGATGCCAATCAGGTGGCATACAGGCCCGATTTTTCGCACGAGCAGCCACCAGCGCGCACCCCCACGTCCGACACACGTGCGGACATGCGCTATGATGACCATACGGGCAGGGCCGAACCCGTGCTGCATTTTCCATCCCGCAACAGGCCATAAGGCTGGCGGGGCAGGCCCGGAGTAGTGTCGGGCCTGCGGTTGGAACCTGGTGTCTGCGGTGGTTTAGACCATTACAAGGTCATCACGGTGGATCAGCTCATCACGCCCCTGCCAGCCCAGAATACCCGCAGTCTCGCTTGAGTGGTGCCCGGCTATGCGGCGGGCGTCATCCGCGTCGTAGGCGGCAAGGCCGTGGGCGAGTATGCGCCCGCTGGCATCCACCACTTCCACCAGATCACCCTGTGTAAAATTGCCCTGTACGTGCAGGACGCCAGCAGGCAGCAGGGAGCCACCCTTGCGCAGGGCATCTGCCGCACCGGCATCTACTTTAATCTCGCCCGTGGGGTTCAGGCTGCCCGCAATCCATTGCTTGCGGCCTGTGTGGCCATTGCTCTGGGGCAGGAACCACGAACAGCGCGCCCCATCCATAAGGGCCTGTAGCGGGTGCAGGGGTTTGCCAATGGCAATGGCCATGGCACAGCCCGAGCGTGTGGCAATGTTGGCTGCCAGCAGCTTGGTACGCATGCCACCAGAGGAATAACCCGGTGGGGGTTCGCCCCCCATGGCCTCAATTTCGGGCGTCAGGCTTTCAATTATGGGCAGGTGGCGGGCATCGGGGTTGGTGCGGGGGTCGGCTGTGTACAACCCGTCAATATCGGAGAGCAGTACAAGCTGGTCGGCATCGGTCATCTGCGCCACGCGCGCGGCAAGGCGGTCGTTGTCCCCAAACCGGATTTCGGCCGTGGCAATGGTGTCGTTTTCGTTAATGACGGGCACACAGCCCAGTTCAAGCAGGGTGTTCAGCGTTGCGCGGGCGTTCAGGTAGCGCTTGCGGTCCTCTGTGTCCTCTGGTGTCAGCAGCAGTTGGGCCGCTGTTAGCCCGTGGGCGGAAAGGGCGTTACTCCATGCCTGTGCAAGGCTGATCTGGCCCACGGCTGCTGCGGCCTGCTTTTCTGCCAGCCGCAGTGGCCCACCTGTCAGGCCCAGCGTATGGCGTGCCAGCGCAATAGCCCCGGAGGAGACAACGCTGACCGCCACCCCCTGCTTGCGTAAAACGGCAATGTCTGCGGCCACACTTGCCAGCCACTCCTGCCGTGGAGCGGCTTTTTGCGGGTCCACGACCAAAGCGCTGCCGATTTTGATAACCAGCCGTTTTGCATGCAGGAGTGAGGGGCGGGGACTATGTGTGGTCATGGGCTCATCCGTTGGGGGAGGCCCCCCTCCAGCTAGGGCATTGCAGATGGGTGGGTCAGGATTGGGCCTGTGCGTCCTTGCGGGAGGCGGTTACCGTGTCCTGTAGCAGGCGTAGCAGTTCTGGCACGCCCTGCCGTGTTGCGGCCGATACCAGCAGAACAGGCGCGCCACTGGCCTTTTGCAGGGCCGCGCGGCGGGCGGATGCCTCTCGCGCGGTCATGGCGTCGTTCTTGTTCAGGGCGATAATTTCGGGCTTTTCAGCCAGACCGCCACCATAGGCTGCCAGTTCGTGGCGGATGGTGCGCCATGTGTCCACCACATTGCCAGCAGCACCATCAATTAAGTGCAGCAGTACGGCGCAGCGTTCCACATGGCCCAAAAAGCGGTCACCCAGACCCGTACCCTCATGCGCGCCCTCGATCAGCCCGGGAATGTCGGCCACTACAAATTCCTCGGTCATGGACAGGCGCACAACACCCAACTGGGGGTGCAGGGTGGTAAAGGGGTAGTCCGCAATTTTGGGGCGGGCTGCGGAGACAACGGACAGGAAGGTGGATTTGCCAGCATTGGGCAGGCCAACCAGCCCCACATCCGCAATCAGTTTAAGGCGCAGCCATACCCAGCGTTCCTCGCCCGGCCAGCCCTTGTCCGAGCGGCGGGGGGCACGGTTGGTGCTGCTTTTGTAGTTGGCGTTACCATAACCGCCATCGCCCCCACGGCACAGGGTAACCCGCTTGCCGGCCTCGTCCAGATCGGCCAGTAGGGTCTCGCGGTCATCATCGACAAGCTGGGTGCCAATGGGCACCTTGATGACAACAGCAGGGGAGGCAGCCCCCGTACGGTCCGAACCCGCGCCATTGCCGCCCTTGCGGGCACGGAAATGCTGGGTATAGCGAAAGTCGATCAGGGTGTTCAGGTTGGGAACGGCTTCAAATATGATATCGCCCCCCCGGCCACCATTGCCGCCGTCGGGGCCACCGAATTCAACATATTTTTCCCGACGGAAGGCTGTCACACCATCTCCACCGTCGCCTGAGCGAACGT
>JBDNSL010000170.1:0-2904 GCA_047719095.1 Acetobacter sp. | reverse complement strand
ATTTCTGCTCCATGTGCGGCCCCAAGTTCTGCTCCATGCGGATCAGCCAGGACCTTAAGGAAGACGCCATTCGTCTTGCGGGCCTTGAGCAGAAGAACGAGGAGTTCCGCCAGTCGGGCGGCAAGGTGTATGTTGCCGCCGAATAACGGCGACACAAGAATAACTGAGTGAATATTTATAAATATGGAGAATGGGTTCGCCCGTTCTCCATATTTTTTTGTCAAATCCGTTAAAAATAATGCCGTAGAAAGACTTTTGGCACGCCTTCTGTATTCAGGCACGAAAACACGATAACCGCCACCCAGACCAGACAGGCGGACAAGCAAAAAACCTTGCACCAGACAGACACTTTGTCGTCCCGCCCCTTCATAATCGGCCAGTACAGGGCCTTGTGCCCGTACCATTCCAAAATACCGGACAAAACCAGTGCCAGAAGTTTGGGCGTAATATAGGCCCGCGCGCCAATATGTACGGGGTCGTAAAAGAACAGGGCGAATCCCGTGATCATGGCTATGCCATAGCTGATATGCAAAGGGCGCAGCATAAAGCGCGAAAGACGGACAAGTGCTGTCTTTTCCATCTGCTGGACCACCGCAAGCGCGAACAGCATTTCCAGCCCAAAAAACCCGGACATGCTCAGAATATGGAGCATTCTGACCAAATAATGAACCGGCTGAAACCAGAAATGAAACGTCCGGCTATCCAGCGCCATAAGCAGGTCTGTTGGCAGACGCATAAAATCCAGTGGATGGTTCGACATGAGTTTACAATTCACCGATCGGTATAAACATTGACTTTAATAATGATTCTCACTAACCCAAACAGTCAAGACATGCGGAGAATCAGAAAATGAAACGGCTTTTTGCGGCCTTCCCCCTTTTAACCGGGATGTATCTTTTTCCTCCCGTACAGGCTCAGGCGCAAACCGTTTTTCATCTTACACTCAAAGATCACCATTTTGAACCTGATCATCTGAGTGTGCCTGCTGGTGAACGGTTTATCATTGAACTGGAAAATCAGGACAGCACGACAGACGAGCTTGAGAGCTATGACATGAAATTTGAAAAAATTATTGTCCCCGGATCAAAAATTCGCGTGCACGCAGGCCCTCTACACCCCGGACATTATACTTTCTTTGATGACTATCACCCCGATCAGGCCAAGGGAACAGTCACCGCAGAAGCAAAGCCGTAAACCATGCTTGGCAGTCTGATCATTGTTTTTCGTGAAGTTATTGAAGCAGGCCTAGTTATTGGCATTGTTCTTGCGGCAACGCGGGGCATTGCCGGGCGTGGCTGGTGGGTGGCTGGCGGCATTGCCGCAGGTGTAACCGGGGCTGCCATTGCCGCAGCCTTTGCCGGGGCACTCTCCACCGCATTCTCTGGCAATGGGCAGGATATTTTCTCTGCTGCCATTTTGTGCGTGGCTGTTCTCATGCTCTCGTGGCACGTCATCTGGATGGCCCGCCACGGGCGAGAGCTGGCGCAGGAAATGCAGCAGATGGGGGCTGCCGTATCTGCTGGCAGCCGCTCCCTTGGTGCCATGGCAACTGTCGTGGCCGTGGCTGTCCTGCGCGAAGGCATGGAAGTTGTGCTGTTCCTGTACGGTATTGCCGTCTCAACCCATGTTGGCGCGGCCTCCTTACTGACCGGCGGCCTACTGGGTGTTCTGGGGGGCGCTGCCCTGTCCTACGCCCTGTATCGCGGGTTGATCATTATTCCCCTGCGGCATCTTTTTGCCGTCACCAATGTTCTTGTCTCCCTTCTGGCGGCAGGCATGGCGTCCCAAGCTGCGGCCCTGCTTGCATCCGATGACCTGATTCCGGCACTGGGCTACGACATCTGGGATACATCCTGGCTGTTGTCCGATGGCAGCCTTGCAGGCCGCACGGCCAAAGCCCTTGCCGGTTACACCGACAGACCCACGGGTATCCAGCTTCTGGTCTGGGGCCTGACCCTTGTGTGCCTGTTGGTTATGGAACGCTTTGTGCGCACTCGCCCACACCCCTCCCCCTCACCATAAACCCCACCTTTTTCAACCCTGTGCCATACGGCACATCTGATCGTAGAGACCTGAAATGAAGCGTAGTATCAAAGTCTTTTCCGTTCTGACCGCCCTGTCTGCTGCCTATGCTGCTCCGGCCATGGCACGTGAATACCCCATTGGTGGCCCCGTGCAGGCCCATGACATGGAAATTGCTGCCAACTACCTGCTTGGTGTAGACATGGCCCCCATGCCCAAGGACATGGCGATGGGTGCAGACACCATCCACCTTGAAACCGACGTGCATGCCACAGCAGACAACCCCTGGGGTTTTCCCGATGGTGCATGGATCCCCTACATTGGCGTGGACTATACCCTGACCAAAAAGGGTTCCAGCTGGAAAAATGAAGGCATTCTGCACGCCATGACTGCAAAAGATGGTGCGCATTACGCCAACAATGTCAAAATGGATGGCCCGGGCACCTATACGGTTGTGTTCCGCTACAGCTCGCCCGAAGCCAACGGCTTCCTGCACCACACAGACAAGGAAACCGGCACCCCCGGCTTCTGGGCACCGTTCACAGAAAGCTTTACATTTAATTACCCCCAGAAGTAATTTTTCCTAAATTTTAAATATTAAGGGGCAGGGATTGTGCCAAATCCCTGCCCCTTTTTGTATTTCAGGGTTGCAATTAAAACATATTTAACTTATCTCCCGTTCCCATATTAGTGTTTTTGATAATTATTCGCATATAGGACGCAACCTGATGTCACCTTCCAGTCTGACGCCACGCCGTGTGCAAAAAAACAGATCATTCTCAAAAACTGTTTTTGTATCTCTCACTTTATCCCTACTCTCCAGCACCGCCGCCTTTGCACAGAACGCGGAAACACAGCTGGAGCAGGACCGCAGACGGCTTG
>JBDNSL010000169.1:0-2983 GCA_047719095.1 Acetobacter sp. | reverse complement strand
GACGTTCATTCACAAACGATGCAGGGTTCTGGTATTGACTAATCCTATAAAATTGGAATTTACTTAAATTCATTTACAAATTATTGTATATGAAATTTGACTTGTGAAATTACACTTTTATTCTTGTTTTTTATTTGTAGTGCCTCAGTTTTCGCTCATACAACTCCAACTGCAAAACATTACGAACACACAGTGCGTAGTGGATATACTTCGACGAATTAAAAAGTATGGGATGATGCTAACAAAGGTGAGTATTATAGATATTTCGATGACAATGCTGAAAAAACTTAATTTTTCAAGAACTATAAATCCTGAAAAATAAAAACAGGAACAAGAAGTAAATACGATATCAAAAAATAGCGCAAAAATATTTGGAGATCTCAATATATTTTTAATTATTCTAAAATTATATGAAGATTATTTTGGATTGTGGTTAAATGGGGAACTCTGTTATGTTGTGAATGGATGTGTTCTGGGAGAATTTAAAGGAGGCGTCTCTTTACGCGATGCATGGAGTATATTGCTTGATATAATTCAGAAAAAGAAAAATAGAATTAATCTTGAGATATACGAAATGGATTATGAAACCATTTTTTCAATTATAAATGACGCCATTTATTCTAATGATTTCAGAATATATAATATCATTGAAGAGAAAAAATTTGCTGCCGACTTTAGTGTTTTAATAAATGTAAAGTCAATGCTTGATTGGACAATATATTGTGTCTCTGATGGGAATATGAACAAATTAGTCTATAAAAAACACAACTGTCACAAAGTTCATGGTGTTTTAATGCCCGATAACCTTGTGGAGAAAACATTGAATGATACTTTTTTATATTTAGATTTTTTATACAATTCTGAGTTGAGTAAAAATCAGAAAAATATTCCCTAATGAATGATAAAAATTTTTAACATCACGACAGTTCAAAAAACCGAAGGATGCCTGATGTCGGGCGCGCGGAATGATGCTTTCCGTGTAACATTTTCGGCCGCTGTTTTCCATTCCCAGCGCTTTCAGCCGACTGTATCTTCCCCGATCTGCCTTTCCTTTAAAAGGGTTCCATTTTTGGAAGGCAAGTCAATATGCCTGCCCATTTTCCCCAAATCACTGTCTTCCCACTTACATGTACGGCTTATGGGAAAACCCACACTGTAAACCGCCTCGATGCGATAACGTCGCATTGCCTCCACAGTATCATTTTAATGAATACATAGCCCACCAATCTGGAGGGGGCGCAGGACTGCTGCTTGAGGGGCACCACCAGTGTTGCGTTCAGGTTCTGGCCTGATATCGGGAGAAACCCGGCACACCTTTCATATGGCATTGAACCGGTCAAACAGCGGACGGTCCGTCTTCCACCCATCCGAACAGACCGCAGCTCTGTCCATATCTGCTCGGAGCAGTTCAAAACATAGTCCTGAGAAAAATGCTGCAAGCTGATCGCCAAAACCACTCAGCCGCGTCAGATGCTCCTCTGTGGCGGCATGGCTGGCGCATCGCCCGTGCGATTATTTTTCTGGTCCATATCAAGGCCGCCATGCACGGAAACTATTGCGACTAATTATCATTTATGGTTCAGTAAGGTCAGACTCGTAACCATGAGGTGCAAAGTAATGGTTGTCTGCTCCTGCAACCTGCTGACTCATAAAGATGTTGAAGCCGCCGTGGCTGATGGCGCAAACCATCCGCGCGAGATTTATGCCGCCCGTGGGTGCAAGGCCCAGTGCGGCAACTGCGTTAAAGGCGTTGTGTGCCTGCTGCGCGAGGCCAAGATGAGGCACATGCAGCAGGCTGAACTGGCCGCCCACGCCGCCCGCCAGCAGAGCGTGGCCATGGCTGCTTCTGCCTGAACACCTGCCAGCCGGGCCTGTCCCGGCCTTTTTACCGCGCTTGCACTCTCCTCCGGCTTCTGGCACCGAAGCAGGTATGAGCGATCCAGTTTTTGTACTTGGCGGCGGTGCATGGGGCACTGCACTGGCCCTGCATGCTGCCCGCACCGGAGCACAGGTGCATTTATGGGCACGTAACGCGCAAACCCTGCCCAACGGGGCGATGCCGCGCCTGCCGGACTACCCGCTCCCCCCGACCGTTCACCCCTGCTCCACATTGCCACAGGTTACGCCGCGCTGTGTGATGGTCGCTGTGCCCACGCAGTATCTGGCCTCTGTTCTACCCCTGCTACCTTCTGGTGTTGCTGCCATTTTGTGCTGCAAGGGCATAGAACGCCAGACACTGGCTTTTCCGCTGGACATTCTCGCACGGGAACGGGCAGATGTACCCGGTGCCGTGCTGTGTGGCCCCAATTTTGCGCGCGAGATTGCCGCTGGCCTGCCTGCGGCCGCCGTACTGGCTGCCCCGGACGCCACACGCGCGCAAAACCTGAGCACGCAGCTTTCCACCCCCCTGTTCCGCCTTTACGCCAGCACGGACTGCGTGGGAGTGCAGCTTGGGGCAGCAGCCAAAAACGTGATTGCCGTAGCCTCGGGCGTGACCATAGGTGCGGGTCTGGGCGAAAATGCACGCGCAGCCCTGATCACCCGTGGACTGGCCGAAATAACCCGGCTGGCCACAGCCCTTGGCGGGCAGGCCGCAACACTGGCGGGCCTTGCAGGGCTGGGGGATCTGCTGCTGACCTGCACGGGTGCATCCTCGCGTAATTATCAGATGGGGCTTGCCCTTGGGCAGGGCATGAGTACGCAAACCGCCCTGAACAGCCTGCCCGGCGTGGCCGAGGGGGTAACAACGGCTGCCGCCCTGCAAAGCCTTGCCCGCACCCATGGGGTGGAAACCCCCATAACCGACTGCATTGCCGCTTTTATGGAAGGGCGGATCACCCTGCCGCAGGCTACGCACAGCCTGCTCAGCCGCCCGCTTAAAAGCGAGGCGTAACATCCCCTGAACCTGCAAACAGCAAACAGCAAACAGCAAACAGCAAACAGCAAACAGCAAACAGCAAACAGCAAACAGGTTACGGCAGAC
>JBDNSL010000168.1:0-3087 GCA_047719095.1 Acetobacter sp. | reverse complement strand
CCCCCGCCCCACGCAGCACAAAACGCGCCGCCACGCACAACGCCCCCCAACAAGGCAGCGCCACACAGCCCGCCACTGCGCAAAATGGGGACAGCCCCGCTCCCCGGCCCAGACCAAGCAGCAGCAAAACCGCCACAGCAAAAAAAGCGGGGGCAAAACCCGCACCCAAATCCGCAGCCTCAGCCACCCCCACGCCCGGCAATGCCCCGCGTGACATGACAAAGGCGGAGGTTGGGCAGTTTTTGGCGGATCTGGCCCGCGCATGGCCCGATGCACAGACGGAGCTACACTACACAACACCGTTTACGTTGCTGGTGGCGGTTGTGCTGTCTGCTCAGGCGACAGATGCCTCGGTCAACCGCGTAACCCCTGCGCTGTTTGATGCAGCCCCCACCCCGCAGGCCATGGCGGAGCTGGGGGATGAGCGGGTGGGCCAGCTTATCCGCACCATCGGGCTATGGCGCAACAAGGCCAAAAACGTGGTGGCCCTGTCGCGCCAGTTGCTGGCGGACCATGGCGGGCAGATCCCCCACACGCGTGAAGAACTGGAAAAACTGGCAGGGGTTGGCCGCAAGACCGCCAATGTGGTGCTCAATGTGGCCTTTAACCAGCCCACCGTGCCGGTGGATACGCATGTGTTCCGCCTTGCCAACCGCTCGGGCCTTGGCCGGGGCCGCACGGTGGAAATGGTTGAGAAAAAGCTGGAGGCGCGCATTCCCCGCCCCATGGTGCGCGATTCCCACCACTGGCTTATTTTGCAAGGGCGCTACGTGTGCAAGGCGCGCAAGCCCGAGTGCTGGCGGTGTGCTGCCCAGCATAGCTGCCTGTTCCCTGACAAGACCCCCCTGCCCCGGCCCAAAACCCCACGCGCGGGCGCGTAAGCCCGCACCACGCACACCACAGCGCACGGCCACACCGCCCACATGCGCGCACCTAGGAGCTTGGCCACAAGCCGGAGCGGTGTGCGCTCGCTATCGCCTGTAACCGGGCGCGGGGGGTGGTTCGCGGGGGGTGGTGCTGGCGTTACAGCCAGCCCAGCAGTTCGCGCCGGGCCAGTTTTTCCAGCAGGCTGATGCTGGCCGGGCTGTCGTTCAGGCAGGGGACAAGGGTAAAGGATTCGCCCCCTGCGTGCAGGAACTGCTCGCGCACTTCGTTACCAATTTCGTCCAGTGTTTCCAGGCAGTCCGTCATAAAGCCGGGCATGACCACCGCTATGCGTTTTACACCCTTTGCAGGCAGGCCCTCAATAAAGGGTGCGGTGTAAGGCTCCAGCCATTTGGTGGGGCCAAAACGGGACTGAAAGGTCATGGGCAGGGTGGCTTCATCCATCCCCATTTCAGCGCGCAGGGCGGCCACGGTGCGGGTGCATTCCGCCAGATACGAATCGCCCTTGTCCACATACTGCTGCGGCAGGCCGTGAAAAGAGGCAACAACCATCTGGAACGGCTGTTCGGCGTGCATCTGCTCCTCGCGGATGGAGGAAGCCACGGCAGTGATAAAATCCGGATCATCGGGGAAAGAGGGCACGGTGCGGATGGCAGGCTGGTTCCGCAGCTTCATCAACACCCGAAAAAGCTGGTCGTTGGCTGTGGCCGTGGTGGTGGCGCTGTACTGGGGGTACAGCGGCAGGCACACAATGCGGTCACACCCCTGCTCCATAAGCGCGCGCAGGGCCTGTGCAACAGAAGGGGTGCCATAACGCATGCCCCACGCGACAGGCACGCCGTCTGCTGCCAGTTGTTCGGCCAGTTTTTCGCCCTGATGGCGGGTGTAGGTGCGTAAGGGGCTTTCGTTGCGCTCCGCATCCCACACACGCGCATAGGCGCGGCCGCTGCGGCCGGGGCGTGTGGTCAGGATAACGCCTTGCAGCAGAGGCTGCCAGAACAGGGGCGATCCCTCGATCACCCTCCGGTCAGACAAAAATTCAGACAGGTAGCGGCGTACCGCACGGTACCCCGTGCCCTCGGGCGTGCCAAGGTTAAGCAGCAGTACCCCGGGTTTGCCACGGGGTGCCTGCCCCTGTGCGGAATGTTGGGCCTGTGGCGGAATATGGTGGAAAACCATGTAACCTCTTTTTCTTTATTATGGCCCGACCCTGACGGCCGTCCTACCCGGTGTGCCGCACCAGAACGCACCGGCTTTTCATGCACGATGCAGGAAGTCGTATCCCGCTGTCATACATTTTTGCATGATTGATGGCAGGGATGCGGTTTTGGCCCGGTCAACAGGCAGCAAAAACCCCTGCGCCACATCCGTATTGGAAAAACGCTCCACACGCGCAGCATAAACCACCACATGCAGCGTAAAATGCGTAAACACATGCTTGACCGCCCCCGCCACCTGCCAGCGCGCGGGGGTAGGGGCATGGGCCAATGCCTCGGACTCGGCCCACGGGGTTGTCCGCCAGTCGGTGCCGGGCAGTTCGGTCATGGCGGCCAGTAGCCCGGTTTCTGGCCGTTTGCGCAGCAATACGTGACCTGCCCCGTCCATAACCATAAAATGCGCGCCATACCGCACGGGGCGTGCGGCCTTGGGGGCCTTGCGGGGCAGTGTTGCCGCCGTGCCCTGCGCGTGGCCCACACACACACCCTGCCACGGGCACAACCCGCAGGCTGGCTGGCGCGGAGAACACAGCGAAGACCCCAGATCAAACAGGGCCTGTGCAAAATCGGACGGGCGGGCGCGGGCGGGCCCGTCCGTGTTTAGCCCGCCCGCCAGTTGCGCCAGCACCTTGCGCGCGGCGGGCAAAGGTTCCTGCACATTGTTCAGCCGTGCGGTCACGCGCTCCACATTGCCATCCACCGGCACCACGGGCACACCAAAGGCAATAGCCGCAACAGCGGCTGCCGTGTACGCCCCTATGCCAGGCAGGGCGCGCAGGCCCTCCACTGTGGAGGGAAAACCCCCAAGTGCTGCCACAGCCTGCGCGCAGGCATGCAGGTTGCGTGCGCGCGAATAGTAGCCAAGCCCCGCCCATGCAGCCAGCACATCATCCCTCGGGGCTGCGGCCAGCGCCTGAACGGTTGGAAATTTTTCCACAAATCTGAGATAATACGGCCCGACAGCCTTGACCGTTGTCTGCTGAAG
>JBDNSL010000167.1:0-3109 GCA_047719095.1 Acetobacter sp. | reverse complement strand
CGAAGCAAGAGTGGCGTAATCACTTCCTGACCGGCACAAAACCGTTACAAGTCCACTTTTTCCATCCGGTTGACCCGGTCCGGCGGACCGGTACGCGCGAGCGCCTGGGGCTGCATGCCGCCATCGTGCTGTCCTTCACGCTGGGCGGCGTGGCCGGTGCCTTTCTGTATGGCTGGTGGTCTGCCCCGTTTCTGCTGGCGCTGGCGGGGCTTCTGGCCTGTCTTGCCCTGCCGGGCGCGCTGTAGCATGAGCCTGTGGCGGAACATGAACCGGCGTTGGTTCAGGTTTACGGGGAGAAGCATCGCTGATGTGCAATCTCTACGCCATGACATCAAACCAGAAAGCGATCAGGGAAATCGCAAAGGTTCTTGATGATCTGACCGGCAATCTTCAGCAATTGCCAGAGATATATCCGAATACAATGGCGCCTGTCGTGCGGAACGGGGAGGGTGGCCGTGAACTGGTCATGGCGCGCTGGGGCATGCCGACGCCGCCCGGTTACTTGAAGGGACGCAAGGTCGACCGGGGGGTGACCAACATCCGCAATCCGTCCTCGACATGGTGGAAGCGCTGGGAGGGCGTGCAACATCGTTGTCTGGTGCCACTGACGGCCTTCTCCGAGCCGGAACATCTGCCCGACGGGACATCACGACCGGCGTGGTTTGCGCGGAATGAGGGGGAGCCGTAGGCTTTTTTTGCCGGGATATGGTGTCGATGGACGTCCGTGCGCAAACTGGCGGACGGGGAGACAACGGATGATCTGTTCGGGTTTCTGACCACTGGCGCCAATCGGGAAGTGGGCGCGATCCATCCGAAAGCCATGCCTGTGATCCTGGTGCAACCGGAGGATATGGAGCGCTGGATGACGGCACCGGCAGCGGAGGCTCTGGAGCTTCAGCGGCCGCTCCCTGATGGGCTTTTGTGTCGGGTGCAGGCTGGCTCTGGCTGACTGAGGGGCGGGATCATACTGCCATGTTCGCGACGCTTGATACATCGCAACGACAGAGCGGCTTATTGGATCGTATGGATGATAAGATTTCTCGCTATCAGCCCTTTTCAGAAAAAGGACATGCGCCATGAGATACGCTCACAGTAATTATGAGGCTTTTGTCCAGCCCCCGGCGCCAGAGGGTATGGAAGGACGATCAGCGTGGATCGTGGGCGGTGGTCTGGGAGGCATGGCAGCAGCAGCTTTCCTGATCCGGGACGCGGGCATGGCGCCTTCAGCCATCACCATTCTTGAGGCTTCGGACAACGACGGTGGTGCGCTGGACGGCGCGGGGAATGCGGAGACCGGCTGGCTGATCCGCGGCGGTCGGGAAATGGAAGAGCAGTTCGAATGTTTGTGGGATCTGTACCGCTCCATTCCCTCACTGGAAATTCCTGAAGCTTCGGTGCTGGATGAAGTCTGGCAGGTTAATCAGGCCGATCCGTCCACAAGTCCGGTCCGCGCCATGTGCAATCGCGGGCAGCCCCTCGCCGATCGTGACAGGCTGACACTCACGGGAAAGGCGCGGCGCGAGATCATTGCCCTGATTCTGACCGATGAGGATGAACTGGCGGGAAAGACGATCGCGGATGTGCTGTCCGGCGATTTCATGACGTCGAATTTCTGGCTGTTCTGGCGGTCGATGTTCGCGTTCGAGACCTGGCACAGCGCCATTGAGATGAAGCGCTATCTCGCACGGTTCGTGCATCAGATTCTCGGACTGAAGGATCTGCATACGCTGAAATTCACCAGATATAATCAGCAGGAATCCCTGAGCAGACCACTAGCCACATGGCTTGCCGATCAGGGCGTCGTGTTCCGTCATGGCGTGAAGGTGACGAATGTTGCCGTTGATGCGTCGGGCAGAACGAAAGTTGCGACCCATCTCGACTGGCTGGAAAATGGCGCGGTTACCGGTGTTGACCTGGGTCCGGCCGATCTGGTGTTCGTGACTAACGGTTCCATGGTGGAGAATTCACGCTGGGGCGACCATCATACACCCGCGCCGATTGATACGACCATCGGAGAGGGGAGCGTCTGGCAGCTCTGGCGCAATATCGCAGCGCAGGATGCTGTTTTCGGTAACCCTGATGTTTTCTGTAGCGATACAAAAAAATCCCGCTGGCTATCGGCAACTGTTACGACCCGGGATGCGCGGATTCCGGAGCTTGTAAAACGAATTACGGGGCGTGATCCGTTTTCGGGGAAAATCATCACGGGTGGTCCGGTCACGATCGCGGATTCATCCTGGCTGATGAGCTGGGTGGTCAGCCGTCAGCCTCATTTCAAGGGTCAGCCCGAAGGCCAGATGGTGGCCTGGCTCTATGGTCTGTTCAGTGACGTGCCGGGCGATTACGTGAAAAAGCCCATGCAGGACTGCACGGGGGAGGAAATCACCCGTGAGTGGCTGTTCCATATGGGCGTGCCAATGGACCAGATCGACGACATTGCGGCGACAGGGGCGACGACGCGTCCGTGCTTGATGCCGTTCATCACGGCGCAGTTCATGCCACGCGCACCGGCTGATCGGCCGAAGGTGGTGCCGGATGGGAGCATCAATCTCGCCTTTCTCGGTCAGTTCGCCGAAACGCCACGCGATACGGTCTTCACGACGGAATATTCCGTCCGCACGGCGATGGAGGCAGTCTATACCCTGTGCGGCGTCAGGCGCGCTGTGCCGGACGTGTCGGACGGCATTTTTGATGTCCGGATGCTACTACAGGCGGCAGCGGAACTGCGGGATGGCGAGAAGGTCCCAGCGTCGGGGCTGATCAGGCACCTGACGCAGGGAACGGAGATTGACGATCTGCTGGAGCGCTACGGGCTGGTTTGATCTTATTGTCAGATGCCGAAGCGGACTTACTGCTTTCGCCTCTTCTCAGACATATAGTTGCTCGAGTTGCTTTCCGCATAGCGGACATGAAACATCTTTTTTCTGTCGACAAGAGAAGGAAACGGCTGTTCGATGCACATGCTAAGCTAGCACTACAGTTGCATTTTATGTTGAGTTCTGAATCTATGGGTAACCCTGATTCAGGATATGATGAGTGGCGGCGCATCTGTTGAAGAGACGCTGGATTTGTGGGCGTCCGGGCTTCGGTCCGCCAAGGAGCGGATCGC
>JBDNSL010000166.1:0-3109 GCA_047719095.1 Acetobacter sp. | reverse complement strand
AAGCCCAGCTTGAAGCCCGCGTGCTGATGATGTCCACCAACAACATCCTCAGCCCTGCAAACGGCAAGCCGATTATTGTGCCGTCTCAGGATATTGTTCTGGGTCTGTACTACCTCAGCCTTGAAACGCCTGAGTTCAAGGTCACACCCGATCGTAATGAGTATGACGAAACAACGGGTGAACTCACCAAGGCTGGCGCAACATCCTTCTCCACGATTGGGGAAGTTGAATATGCCCTGAACGCTGGCGCTCTTAAACTGCACGACAAAATTCGGGCGCGGTTTGAGAAGATTGGTGCGGATGGCAAGCGGGTTTTTGAAACAGCCGTGACCACTCCGGGCCGCGTGCTGATCGCTCAGATTCTGCCCCAGCATGAAACTGTTCCGTTCTCTCTGATCAACCGTCAGCTGACGAAAAAAGCTGTGTCCGATGTTATCGACACGGTCTACCGTCACTGCGGCCAGAAAGAAGCGGTCATTTTCTGTGATCGCCTGATGGCGCTTGGTTTCCGCCACGCTGCTAAAGCCGGTATTTCCTTCGGTAAGGATGACATGATCATCCCCGCTGAAAAGAAGGAACTGGTTGATCGTACGGCAACCGAAGTTAAAGAGTTTGAACAGCAGTATCAGGATGGTCTGATCACCGCTGGCGAACGCTACAACAAGGTGGTGGATGCCTGGTCGCGCTGCACGGACGAAGTGCAGGCTGCAATGACCAAGGAAATCTCCCGTCAGGAAGTTGGTAAGCCTATTAACTCGGTGTGGATGATGAGCCACTCCGGGGCCCGTGGGTCGCCGGCACAGATGAAGCAGCTTGCCGGTATGCGCGGTCTTATGGCCAAGCCGTCGGGTGAAATTATTGAGCAGCCGATTATTGCCAACTTTAAGGAAGGCCTGTCGGTTCTCGATTACTTTACGTCTACCCATGGTGCACGTAAGGGACTGGCCGATACAGCGCTGAAGACGGCAAACTCGGGTTATCTGACCCGTCGTCTCGTCGACGTGGCGCAGGACAGCATCATTATCGAGGAAGATTGCGGTAGTGAACGTGGCCTGACGGTCCGTGCAGTTATGGACGGTGGGGAAGTTGTTGCTTCCCTGTCCGAACGTATTCTGGGCCGTACACTGGCCTCCGATGTGGTTGACCTGACCACAGGCAAGGTCATTGCCTCGCGCAACCAGCTTATTGATGAAGCGGATGCCGAGCGTATTGAAGCATCGGGTGTTGAAGTCATTCATATCCGTTCGGTGCTGACATGCGACAGCCGCGTGGGTGTGTGTGGTCGTTGCTATGGGCGTGATCTGGCACGCGGCACGCCGGTTAACATTGGTGAAGCCGTTGGTGTTATCGCAGCCCAGTCCATTGGTGAGCCGGGCACGCAGCTAACCATGCGTACCTTCCATATTGGTGGTGCGGCGCAGCGTGGTGCCGAACAGTCCATGATCGAAGCGTCGCGTGATGGTAAAGTTGTCATCCGCAACCGTAACGTGGTGCAGAACAGTCAGAACGTGCCAATCGTCATGGCCCGTAACTGTGAAATTCTGCTGACGGACGAAAAAGGTGCGGAAAAATTCCGTTACCGTGTGCCTTACGGCGCACGTCTGCTCACCACGGAAGGGGCTACGGTGCCACGTGGCCAGAAACTGGCTGAGTGGGACCCCTACACCCTGCCAATCATTACGGAAAAAGCCGGTAAGGTTGAATATCTTGACCTTATTGACTCCATCACGCTTGTCGAGCGTATGGATGAAGTCACCGGCCTGACCTCCAAAGTAGTGGTTGACTATAAGCAGGCAGGTAAGGGTGTGGATCTGCGTCCGCGCCTGCAGCTTAAGGATGCCAATGGCGAGGTGGTCAAGCTGGATAACGGGTCTGAGGCACGTTACTTCCTGTCTCCCGAAACACTGCTGTCCATTGAAAATGGCGCGGTTGTGAATGCGGGTGACGTGCTGGCTCGTCTCCCGCGTGAAGGCTCCAAAACGCGTGATATTACAGGTGGTCTGCCGCGTGTGGCCGAACTGTTTGAAGCACGTCGCCCCAAAGACCACGCCATTATCGCGGAAATGGAAGGTCGGGTTGAATTCGGCAAGGACTACAAGTCCAAGCGCCGTATTGTTGTAAAGAGCGACGAGACCGGGCACGAGCAGGAATACCTGATTCCCAAAGGCAAGCACATTTCCGTTCAGGAAGGTGACTTTGTGGAAAAAGGCGATCCGCTGGTCGATGGTCCCCGCGTGCCACACGACATTCTGAAGGTCATGGGGGTTGAGGCTCTGTCTGACTACCTGATCAATGAAATTCAGGATGTCTATCGTCTGCAGGGCGTGAAGATCAACGATAAGCACATTGAGGTTATCGTCCGTCAGATGCTCCAGAAAGTTGAAATTCTGGAGCCGGGTGATACCACCTACCTGATTGGCGAGACGGTTGATCGGCTTGAGTTCGACGTAGAGAACACCAAGTGCCTCAATGCGGGTGAGCGTCCTGCGCTGGCCATGCCGGTGCTGCAGGGTATTACCAAGGCATCGTTGCAGACCCAGTCGTTCATCTCTGCCGCGTCCTTCCAGGAGACTACACGCGTGCTGACCGAGGCAGCGACAGCTGGCAAGGTCGATAAGCTTATGGGTCTGAAGGAAAACGTGATTGTGGGTCGTCTTATCCCGGCAGGCACAGGCAGCGTTATGAAGCGCCTGCGTGCCATTGCCGCTGAGCAGGACAAACAGCGCGTGAGCCGTACGGCTGCGGAATAACGCCTTAATATATAGGTGGAAAAGAAAAGGCCGGAGCAATGCTCCGGCCTTTTTTATGTGTTTGCTTTGAGTTCAGCAGAGAATCGCGGGGTAATGCTTGACTTATGGCAGGGGTAGCGGTAGTTAGCAGCCCTCAGCTGTGCTTATCTTTGTGGATAAGTAGAGCACTCAGGTTCTCTGTATGAGTTTTAGCATGCGGTTGGCTTCCGGGGGGAAGCGGAGCCGGATGCCAATATAGCCCCATTCGGGTTGTCACCTGATGGGATCTTTTTAATGAAAGTCGGCAGGCACAGAAAGTGTGGCTGTCGACCGAACTGTGTAAGGATCGGGAAAGGCGCATGCCGACCATCAACCAGCTC
>JBDNSL010000165.1:0-3150 GCA_047719095.1 Acetobacter sp. | reverse complement strand
AGCGTATTGCGGAAGTCCACCGTGCGGCCCTGACCATCGGTCAGGCGGCCATCATCGAGCACTTGCAGCAGAATGTTGAACACATCTTCATGCGCCTTTTCCACCTCGTCAAACAGGATGACCTGATAAGGGCGGCGGCGCACGGCTTCGGTCAGTACGCCACCTTCCTCATACCCCACATAACCCGGAGGGGCGCCAATCAGGCGGGCTACGGCGTGCTTTTCCATGAACTCGCTCATGTCAATCCGCAGCAGGGCCTTGTCATCATCAAACAGGAAGCGGGCGAGCGCCTTGGTCAGCTCCGTTTTGCCAACACCCGTCGGGCCGAGGAACAGGAACGAACCGATCGGGCGGTTGGGGTCCTGCAAACCGGCGCGGGCACGGCGCACGGCGTTGGCGACCGCACGCAGGGCGGGTTCCTGCCCCACAACGGATTTGCGCAGTTCGTCTTCCATCCGCAGCAGTTTGGCCCGTTCGCCTTCCAGCATCCGGTCCACGGGCACACCCGTCCAGCGCGAGACAACCGAGGCAATGCCCTGATCCGTCACCGCTTCGGAGACAAGGTTCGCACTTTTTGCTTCCTGTTCCTCCGTCTGCTGGGCGCTGGCAATCTGGCTTTGCAGGTTGGGAATAACGCCATACATCAGTTCGGAAGCACGTTGCAGGTCGCCCTTGCGCTGGGCCACTTCCACATCGGAGCGGGCCTGATCAAGCTGTTCCTGCAATTTCTGCACCGCATGCACGCGGTCTTTTTCCGCATGCCATGTGGCGCTGAGCGTGTTGGATTTTTCTTCCAGATCAGCCAGTTCGGTCTCAACGGATACCAGACGGTCCTTGCTTGCGGTGTCGTCTTCCTTGCGCAGCGCTTCCCGCTCGATCTTGAGCTGGATAATGCGGCGGTCCAGTTCATCCAGTTCTTCGGGTTTGCTGTCGATCTGCATACGCAACCGGCTTGCGGCCTCGTCTATCAGGTCGATGGCCTTGTCGGGCAGAAAGCGGTCCGTGATGTAGCGGTTGGACAGGGTTGCCGCGGCGACCAGTGCGCCATCGGTAATGCGCACACCATGGTGCAGCTCGTATTTTTCCTTGATCCCGCGCAGGATGGAAATGGTATCGGCCACGGAAGGCTCGCCCACGTAAACGGGCTGGAAGCGGCGGGCGAGTGCTGCGTCTTTTTCAATATACTTACGGTATTCATCCAGCGTGGTGGCGCCAATGCAGTGCAGTGTGCCACGTGCCAGTTCAGGCTTGATCAGGTTGGACGCATCCATGGCGCCGTCGGTCCGGCCTGCGCCGACCAGCGTGTGCATTTCATCAATGAACAGGATGACCTGCCCTTCAGCGGACTCAATTTCCTTGAGCACGGCTTTCAGGCGTTCTTCAAACTCACCGCGATATTTGGCACCGGCCACCAGCGCGCCCATGTCGAGCGAGAGGAGTTTTTTGTTTTTAAGCGCTTCGGGCACATCGCCATTAACAATGCGCTGGGCCAGACCTTCCACAATGGCGGTCTTGCCCACGCCCGGCTCGCCAATAAGCACAGGGTTGTTTTTGCTACGGCGTGCCAGAACCTGAATGGCGCGGCGGATTTCCTCATCGCGGCCAATCACCGGGTCCAGCTTGCCCTGCTGGGCGACCTCGGTTACGTCACGCGCGTATTTTTTGAGCGAGTCAAAATTGGCTTCAGCGTTTTCGCTGGTCACGGTGCGTCCCTTGCGAATGGTGGCTATGGCTTTTTCCAGCGCGTCTACGGTCGCACCGTTGTTTTTGAGCGCCTGCCCAGCGGGGCTGTCGGTTGCGGCCAAGGCCACCAGCAGGCGGTCTTGTGCCACAAAGCTGTCGCCTGCCTTTTGGGCAATCTGCTCGGCGGAATCCAGTGCGCGCACCATATCGGGCGTGGCTGCGGGCTGGCCTGCGCCACCACCTTGGACCTTGGGCAGTTTGGCCAGTGCCTGCTCGTTGGCAGCGCGTGCGCCTTCGGGGCTGCCGCCTGCTGCGCGGATCAGGGCCGATGCGGCTCCTTCCTCGTCGTCCAGCATGGCTTTGAGCAGATGTTCGGGGGTGAGCTGCTGGTTAAAATCACGCAGTGCAATGGTTTGTGCTGCTTGCAGAAAACCGCGTGAGCGTTCGGTAAATTTTGCAATATCCATAATATCCCTCGTGTCCCTTTATTTTAGGCGACTGAAGGCCTTGCCCCATCCCGTCCCGCTTTGCGGCAACGGAGGGCAGGGTCTGCCTTGTTGACAGTTCTAAGATTGGAAGGGAGCGCGGGACAGTCAAGGGGGGTGTGTGCATAAGCCGCACACTGCGCGGAATGGCGGATATGAAAAAAGGCGAGACCCCGGTGGAGCCTCGCCTTTTTTGCACCAGCCCCCAAAAGGGCGGGGCTTTACACTCAGGCCGCGTTCAGCTGGGCTTCGGCAAATTCGTAGTTTGCCAGCTTGTCCAGGAAGTTGGTGATGTAGTCGGGGCGGCGGTTGCGGAAGTCCAGATAGTAGGAGTGTTCCCACACGTCCGCCGTCAGCAGGGCCGTACCCTGACCTTCGGCCAGCGGGTTGGTGCCGTTGGGGGTTTTGGTAATGGCCAGCTTGCCGTCCTTGCCCAGCACCAGCCAAGCCCAGCCAGACCCGAACTGGGAAATGGCAGCCTTGCGGAACTCGTCCTTGAAGGTGTCGATGCTGCCGAAGTCAGCAGCAATCTTGGCCCCCAGCTTTTCAGGCATGGCGCCACCGGAGGTGGACAGGCTGTTCCAGAAGAACGAGTGGTTCCAATGCTGGCCAGCGTTGTTGAACAGGCCGGTCAGGTCTGCCTTACCGTGGGCTGCAAGAATGATCTCTTCCAAGGACTTGCCAGCCAGATCGGGCTTGCCTTCCAGCAGCGTGTTCAGGGTGTTCACGTAGGCCAGGTGGTGCTTGCCGTGGTGGAACTCAAGCGTTTCCTGGCACATGCCACGGGCGGCCAGAGCGTTGGGGGCGTAGGGGAGGGTTGGCAGTTCAAAAGCCATGACGTAACTCCGTCGTATAAAGCAGGGCGTGTCAAAAACGCGCCTGTCCAGAGCTATGGGCGTGCCCTATGGCACAGAGGCAGAGGTGGGGCCCTCTGTCTCTTTTCCCTTGCTCACGGAAACTTGCCCTGCTGGTGGGGGTGGGG
>JBDNSL010000164.1:0-3219 GCA_047719095.1 Acetobacter sp. | reverse complement strand
CGGGTCAATACAGAAACAGGTGCGCTTGATTTCACCTGGCACTTTGTGCCCATTGGAACACCAACATCTTTTGCATTTACTGTTATTGACTCTGTTTGATCATTAAAAACGCGTCGCACATTAAAGTGCGACGCGCCATTCCAGTTTTACTTGTAAAGACTATCAAAAACGCCGCCGTCAGAAAAATGTTCTTTCTGCAGCTTGGTCCAGCCACCGAGGCTCTTTACATCAAAGGTATTCACTTTGGGGAAGAGTGCCTTGTTTTCTTCCAGAATTGCAGGATCAACAGGACGGAAATAGTGTTTGGCACCGATTTTCTGCCCTTCAGGCGTAAACAGAAAATCCAGATATGCTTTGGCTACCACTTCGGTCCCATGCGCCTTGACATTTTTATCAACAAGAGATGCAGGAGGCTCTGCCAGAATGGTCTGTGACGGCACAACAATTTCAAACTGATCCGGTCCAATATCACGCGTAGCCAGAAGAGCTTCGTCTTCCCACGCAAGCAGAACATCACCCAGATTACGCTGCACAAAACTGTTTGTAGCGCCTCGTGCGCCTGTATCAAGTACAGGCACATGCTTGAACAGGTTTTTCAGGTAGGCTTTGGCGGTTTCTGGCGTGCCATCCTTTTGGTGCAGAGCCCATCCCCATGCTGCAAGATAATTCCAGCGCGCACCACCAGATGTTTTGGGGTTGGGAGTAATAACCTGCACGCCATCACGGATCAAATCCGGCCAGTCATGAATGTTTTTGGGATTACCTTTACGAACCAGAAACACAATGGTGCTGGTGTAAGGGGTCGCATTATGCGGCAGCCTGTTTTGCCAATCAGCAGCAATCAGGCCGTGCTGTGCCAGCAGATCAATGTCATAAGCTAGGCCGAGTGTTACTACATCTGCAGGCGCGCCTTCCAGCACGGAACGTGCCTGTGCCCCGGAGCCGCCATGTGCCGATTTGACACTGACCGTATCCTCGGGATGGTTTTTATGCCACTGGGCAGAAAAAGCTTTATTCACATCGGCATAAAGCTCGCGCGTTGGATCGTAGGAAACATTCAACAGGTGGTATGATTCCGCATAGCTTGCAGTTACCTGTAAGCCCGCCAGAAAAGAAACACCCAATACCGCCGTTACTTTGAGAACGGCACGGCGAACGTTAAAAAAGTTTTCCCGCTTCATAAGCCTGCTCCTTCATTATAAAATCAGATTAGAAAACAGCCTGTACACGGCCAGAAACAGCGTTGCCGCTGCGGCCAAAAAAATTGGCATCCGTTGGTTTGGCACCATTGTAGCTGGAAACATTAAAGTGTGTGTAATCCAGCATAACCTTGATGTGCTGGTTGGGGTACCAGTTCAGCCCAGCTTGCCATACGGTCTGTTTATTACCTGTTTCTCCGTTAGTAGTAATGACAGTGCCAGCCATTTTCGTTGTGCCAGATGTCTGCAGGTCGGTCACACTCCAGCGCCCACTAACCTCCAGCGCGCCCCAATGCCCCTTGGACGGATCAAAATCATATTCAACACCGGGGGTCGTAAACGCAGCAGTTTTTTCGTTATAACCACGTCCATACCCCAATAGGGTATAGTTTGCCGCCACGTACCAGCCGTCAAAGCCAATGGCTGGCGGGTTGATGCTCGCCGCTACATTATCGTGCTGCACTCCAATATGATAATATTCCCCCTTGAGCAGGAATTTTTTATACCGAAAGCCAAACTGTGGTCCAGCAGCCCATATCTGTGAAATATTGGTCAGAGCACCAGACGTCAACAACTCAGTTTCACCCAAAGAGACTTCAACATTATTTCTGAAGGTTGTAATCCTTCCATTATTTGATTGATTAACTTTAAATGCCACCGTTGCCCCGATCCCGACATGCACATCAATATCTCTGGAAACATAAGGGCGACCTACCGCACGGAATACAGCACCGGTCTGACTGTCTGTTATCGTTTTGTCAGATGTCCGATCACCAAATTTCTGTCCAGTAAAATACCCGGAAACAAGCCAGCGTTTTTCGTAATGCTCACCACCTATGCTAAAGCGGGCCACACCCCCCGCAATATTACGGACCAGATCAACAATAGTCGGACGCTCCAGAAATTCAAATGCTCCCGAACGCTCGGCATTTTCTTCTTCCATACGGGGCTGAAAATACCCGATGGTCAGATTTGTATTGTGCAGGCCGGTGTAATTCAGATTGGCTTCAAACAGGCCAACAGTGCCATCACTGTTATTCGCACCAAAATCTGGTGTTACGTTCACGACCCAATCTTTATACCGCCATGACATATAAATACGCATACGCCTTGCATTTTCAGTAAACTTGTTGAAGTTCCCAGCACTTTCCTGCCCGCGCTGGCTAACCCCCATAAAACCTCCCAAATCTTCCTGCGCCAGAAGGCCAATGGAAAAGGCATAAGCCTTATCATCCGATGCAATGGTTGGTCGACCTTTGGGAAAACCTATTTTAATGCCGCCAATATCCACACTTTCATCTTTAGCGGATGCAGCCTTGAATCCATTCCATGACTGTACCGGCCCTCCTGGTAGGGCAAGACGGCTGTCATTGGGGCTACGCGGGCCATTGTCGGCAGGCAGCACAACCGGAGCTTCCCGGAACCGGGGTTGTGCATCATCCGGACCGGCCGCCATTAACGTGCGAGGGGTGTGCCCTACTTTGCGGCTATGCAGATTGGCGACATGCTCATACCTGTCCACCCGAGCCTGAAGACGGTGGATTTCTTCCATCATTTCCCGGTGCATTGCAGCAATCTCGCGCCGCAATGCTGCATTTTCTGCATCCGATGTCGCTGCTACCGTTACATATGGAAACAAAAGACTTGCAACTGTTGTTGACAACAGAATATTTGTCCGAATAGACACAGTCATAAGTTCCCCCAAACTTAAAATTTTTATTTGGATATGGCTTTGGGTGTAATACATAAAGTTGAGACTATTATGTTTCGGAACCAAACCGGTCAAAACATAATAAACGCATTACACTCCACCTTTTGCGAATAAGGCTCAGCGCAACCAATATGAATTACGAAAAAATTCCTGATACAAATGGCATCATGCCAAACTCCTGCACATTCTGCTACGCGGCCAAACCGTGCTCAGATCATGTGTGTAAAAGAGTTTTGAATGTGCGAAGAACAGACGTCCGCAAATCCTGCCCATTCGGGTAGCGCTTGTTATGCAAGCTCTGCACGCTTT
>JBDNSL010000163.1:0-3239 GCA_047719095.1 Acetobacter sp. | reverse complement strand
AGCGTGACCTTGGCAAAGCAGGCAACGACCAGCCGGATGAAGACTAAGGTCTGGCTGGCAGCCTGTCATGGCAAAGAGCTTTTTAAAAACCTGCCGGGGGAAACTCTGGTAGGTTTTTTTGAACCTGCACCTGAGCCTGAACCTGAACCTGAACCTTATCCGCCCGTCTGTGCTTTTTCCTGCTGAACAACAGGGCGGATGGCAAAATTGCTTTGAATGCGCACAACACCGGGCATGCGGGATAATTCCTCCTTATGGATGCGCTCGTAATCCTGCATGTCGCGCGCTTCCACCCGGAGCAGGTAGTCGGCGTCTCCCGTCATCAGGTAGCATTCCTTTACGTCGGGACATTCGCGGATACGACTTTCAAAGCGGCGGAGGCATTCCTCTGTCTGGCGTTCTAGGGTGATCTGCACAATCACCGTGGCCACAGGGGGGGCATTGCGGCGGGCGATAATGGCCTGATACCCGCGTATAACCCCTTCTTTTTCCAGCATTTTCACACGCCGCAGGCAGGCCGAGGGGGAAAGCCCTATACGCTCGGCCAGTTCGGCGTTGCTCAGGCGGCCATCATGGCGCAGGTGGCGGAGAATGGCCTCGTTAATGCGGTCTGGCATGATCTGTCTTTAGTGGCCTTTTGGCGCAATATTATGCAAAAATAAAAAGCGAACGCCCCAATCATGCACCACAATGGCAGGATATGCCATAAAGAGTGGGGTAAAATTCTGATACCGTAACAGAACGGATAGATGTCGTGACCCAAGCTCCCACCCCCTTGCACGCTGGCTGGCCCGCACAACGCGCCGGAGCGGTGCTGAGCGTTAATCTGGATGCGGTAGCCCATAATTACCGCCTGCTTCGGGCCCGTGTGTCCAACGCGGTGTGCGCGGCTGTGGTCAAGGCTGATGCCTATGGGCTGGGAGCGGCACAGGTTGCCCCCGCGCTGGCGCAGGCCGGGGCCACGCAGTTTTTTGTTGCCCATGTGGACGAGGGGCTGGCCCTGCGCCCGCATGTTGGGGAACAGGTGGGTATTACCGTGCTGCACGGCCCCCGGCCCGATGCGGTGGAGGCCTGTCTGGCGCATGGGCTGCGCCCGGTGCTGAACAGTGTGGAGCAGATTGGCTGGGTCCGTGCGGTGGCGCAGGCGCAGCAGCGGCGCGTGGGTGTTGTGCTGCAACTGGATACGGGCATGTCCCGCTTTGGCCTGTCCGCGCAGGATGTGGCGGATATTGCCGCCAACCCCGCCGTGCTGGACGGGTTGGATGTGCAACTGGTCATGAGCCATCTGGCCTGTGCGGATGAGCGGGCAAACCCTGCCAACGCGGAGCAGGCGGCCCGTCTTGTGGCCTATGCCGCCCGGTTGCCGGTTTCTGCCCCGCTCAGCCTTGCCGCATCCTCCGGGGTATTTCTGGGACCGGATTACCATTTTGGCCTCGTGCGTCCCGGTGCCGCACTCTATGGCGTGGCCCCCCAGCCGGGCGAGCCAAACCCCCTGCGCCCGGTTGTGGGGCTGAAGGCGCATGTATTGCAGACCCGTACCCTCAGCAAAGGGGACCGGGTCGGTTACGGGCTGACATGGCGGGCTGAAGGCCCATGCCGTGTGGCGACCATTGGCGTAGGCTATGCGGATGGTTTTGTGCGCGCCCGTGCCAACGGCCTTGTGTGGTTCGGGGGGCAGCCCCTGCCCATACTGGGCCGTATTTCCATGGATTCCATGACCGTGGATGTTTCCGCCATTCCGCCGGGCCAGCTTGAGGCCGATGGCATGGTGGAACTGCTGAACGAAACATACGGCGTGGACGACGTGGCCCGCGCTGAAGGAACGATCGGCTACGAAGTCCTGACATCGCTCGGGCATCGCTATCATCGCAATTATACACGGACTGCCTGAGGGCAGAGCAGCAGGGAAAGAGTGAGATCATGAAGGTTCTTGTTCTGGGTAGTGGTGTTGTGGGTGTCACAACCGCCTGGTATCTGGCGCAGGCAGGGCATGAGGTCACGGTTGTGGACCGCCAGCCCGGTGCCGGGCTGGAAACCAGCTTTGCCAATGCGGGGCAGGTGTCCCCCGGTTATTCCTCCCCTTGGGCGGGGCCGGGTATTCCGCTCAAGGCGGCCAAATGGCTGTTCATGAAGTACAGCCCCTTTGTGTTCTGGCCCATGCCCGACCCGCATCTGTGGAAGTGGCTGGTGCAGATGCTCGAAAACTGCAACACCCCCGCCTATGACCGCAACAAGGGCCGCATGGTGCGTCTGGCTGAATACAGCCGCGATGTCATGTGCGACCTGCGGCGTGAAACCGGCATTACCTATGATGACCGCCAGCAGGGCACCTTGCAGGTCTTTCGCACCCAAAAGCAGATGGACGGCATTGCGCAGGATATTGCCGTGCTCAGGCAGTACAACGTACCGTTTGAAGAACTGAATACCGCCCAGTGCGTACAGGCCGAGCCGGGTCTTGCGCCTTCGGCTGGCAAAATCGTGGGTGGCCTGCGCCTGCCGGGGGACGAGACGGGCGATGCCTTCATGTTCTCCCAGCGTCTGGCGGAAATGGCCGCAGCCGCGGGTGTGACCTTCCTGTACAACACCGATATCCGCGCAATCCGGAGTGAGAGCGGGCGGGTCAGCGGGGTGGAAACATCACGCGGGGTGCTGAATGCTGAGAGCTATGTGCTGGCACTTGGCAGTTTTTCCCCTGCTCTTGTGCGGCCTCTGGGGCTGGACCTGCCGATTTACCCGGTCAAGGGCTATTCCCTTACGGCGGATATTACCGATGCGGCGCGCGCCCCGGTTTCCACCATTATGGATGAAACCTTCAAAATCGGCATTACCCGTCTGGGCGACCGTGTGCGCATTGGCGGCACCGCGGAACTGGCGGGCTTTAGCACCCGCCTGCGTGCGCCACGGCGGGCCACGCTGGAACATTCGGTAACAGACCTGTTCCCCGACTGCTGCAACGTACCCGCAGCCCAGTTCTGGACCGGCCTGCGCCCCATGACACCGGATGGCACCCCCATTATCGGCCGCACGGGGCTGGATAACCTGTACACCAATACGGGCCATGGCACGCTGGGCTGGACCATGGCCTGCGGGTCTGCCCGCGTGCTGGCGGATATTATGTCCAACCGCAAGCCAGATATTGCCTATGAGGACCTGAACCTGTTCCGCTACCGGCCCTGAGCCTGAGCCTGAGCCTGAGCCTGAGCCTGAGCCTGAGCCTGTAGTGGCCCTTGCGGCACAGG
>JBDNSL010000162.1:0-3398 GCA_047719095.1 Acetobacter sp. | reverse complement strand
TATGCCCGCCCGCACGCCACGGGTCTTCGTACACAACGCCGCCCAGCAGGTCGGACGCCTTGCTGTACGAACGCTTCCACAACGCATTGAACGCACGGGCCGAAGAGACGATAGGATAGTAGTGCACACCAAACTGGGCGGCAATGTCGGCCAGCCGGTAGGGCATGCCCGCGCCACAGGTCAGGCCGTGGATCAGGCCCTTGGCCCCTTCCAGCACCCCGGTAATAACACGCTCGGAAGCGGCCATTTCCCACAGGATGTTGGCATGGATACGGCCCTTGCCACCTGAAACCTCGTGCGCGATGCGCGCCTGCGCGATGCCGCCACGAATGGCGTAGTCCACAAGCTCCTCATGCCGTTCCCGGCGGGTGCGGCCATGGTAAACCTGCGGAACCGGGCGACCATCCGCGTCATAGCTATCCGCATTGACGATGGAGATCGTGCCCGCACCCCCCGCAGCGGCCCATGCCCCAGCCGATGCACCAGTGGAAACAGAAACACCCTTGCCGCCTTCTACCAGCGGCAGGACATCCGTCCCCCCCATGCGAAGCGTGTTAATCGCCTTCATGACTATCCTGTCGTTTTTCTAGAGACCCGTGTCTGGTCCGCCACGCGGGGGCGCAAACCCCCGCGTGTGGGGTGCCTTATTCGGCATCCCGGCGCGGAGCGCGGGCAGGTTTTTCACCCACGGTTTCCGTAATGTCGGCACCCGTAGCCTGATCAACAACGCGCATGGACAGCTTGACCTTGCCGCGATCATCAAAACCAATGACCTTGACCTTAACGGCGTCGCCATCCTTGACCACATCGGAGGTACGGCCCACGCGACCCTGCGCCAGTTCGGAAATATGAACCAGCCCGTCACGCGCGCCAAGGAAGTTGACGAACGCGCCAAAGTCGGCGGTCTTGACGACCTTGCCATCGTAAATGCGGCCCAGTTCGGGCTCGGCCACAATACCGTTAATGCGTTCGAGCGCCTTTTTGGTCTGGTCTTCGGCGGTGGCGGCAATGGTGATTGTGCCATCGTCCCCGATATCGACCTTCGCACCCGAGTATTCCACGATTTCGCGGATAACCTTGCCACCTGAACCAATGACATCACGGATTTTTTCGCGCGGCACCTTCATGGTGGTGATGCGCGGCGCCGTGGTGGCGACAGCCGTGCGGTTTTCGGTCAGCGCCTTGCTCATTTCGCCCAGAATATGCAGGCGGCCATCGCGCGCCTGACCCAGAGCGATCTTCATGATTTCGGGCGTGATGGACGTGATCTTGATGTCCATCTGCAGCGCGGTCACGCCTTCTTCGGTCCCGGCGACCTTGAAGTCCATGTCACCCAGATGATCTTCATCACCCAGAATGTCGGACAGGACGGCAAACTTGTCGCCTTCCTTGATCAGACCCATGGCAATACCGGCCACAGGGCGCTTGAGGGGCACACCGGCATCCATAAGGGCCAGCGAGCTACCGCAAACGGTCGCCATGGAGGAGGAGCCATTGCTTTCCGTAATTTCGGAAACAACACGCACCGTGTAGGGGAATTCCTTGCGGTTGGGCATCAGCGGGTGCAGGGCGCGCCATGCCAGCTTGCCATGCCCGATTTCGCGGCGGCCGGGGGAGCCTACGCGGCCGCACTCACCCACGGAGTAGGGAGGGAAGTTGTAGTGCAGCATGAAGTTGGTGCGGTATTCGCCTTCAAGCGCGTCAATCACCTGTTCGTCCTGCCCGGTGCCCAGCGTGGTCACAACCAGCGCCTGCGTTTCACCACGGGTAAACAGAGCCGAACCATGCACGCGGGGCAGCACGCCCACTTCAGGCACAATCGGGCGCACGGTTACAAGGTCACGCCCGTCAATGCGTTTGCTGGTCTTGAGCACCGAGGTGCGGACCACATCGGCTTCAAGGTCCTTGATCATGGGCTTGGCGGCGGACACGTCCAGCTCGGCGGCTGTCAGTTTTTCCACAATGGCGTCACGCGCGGCCTTGAGCTTTTCGTAGCGGGTCTGCTTCTGCTTTTCCTTGTAAGCATCGGCGATCAGCTTGCGGCCCAGCTTGTCCACCTGCTTGCGCAGGGCGGCTTCTTCCTTGCTTTCGCTCGGCAGGTCCCATGGTTCCTTGGCGGCGTGTTCGGCCAGCGCAATAATGGCGTCCAGCACGGGCTGGAAGGCGGTGTGGCCAAAGGTCACGGCATCGAGCATCACGTCTTCGGACAGTTCGGATGCTTCGGATTCCACCATCAGCACGCCTTCGGCGGTCCCGGCCACGACCAGATCAAGGTCGGTTTCCTTGAGCTGTTCCAGCGTGGGGTTGAGGATGAACGCGCCATCGGCAAAGCCAACGCGGGCAGCGCCCACGGGGCCGAAGAAGGGAATGCCAGACAGGGTCAGGGCAGCCGAGCAGCCGATCAGGGCGGGAATGCTCGGGTCGTTTTCCATGTCGTGGGTCAGCACCGTGGCGATGACCTGCACCTCATTGCGGAACCCTTCGGGGAAGAGCGGGCGAATGGGGCGGTCGATCAGGCGGGAGACCAGAGTTTCGTTTTCGGAAGGACGGCCTTCACGCTTGAAGAACCCGCCGGGGATCTTGCCTGCTGCGTAGGCTTTTTCCTGATAGTTGACGGTCAGGGGGAAGAAGTCCTGCCCCGGCTTGACGTCACGCGCGCCAACAGCGGTACACAGGACCACGGTTTCGCCATATGTGACCAGCACTGCACCGTCGGCCTGACGGGCAACCTTGCCGGTTTCGAGCACCAGCGGACGGCCAGCCCACTCAATTTCTTTGCGGAAGTAGTTAAACATTCTGTCTTCTCATCTTCTGTTGACACAGTTTTTATTCAAAACCACGGCAAACAGCGGGACAGAACCGAATGGCAGACAGCGCCTCGGACGGCATGGAGACTGGCGGCAGCACCGCCCAGGCGCCATGTGGTCGGAAACGCCGTGGCCTTACCCGGAACGTAGTGCCCGCGTGCTCAAGCCTGTGGCGTACAACGGTTATATGGGGGTTTGGCGGCCATAAGGCCAGCACAAAAACCCCCACAAACCCAATCCAGCCACCCGCAGGCCCGGCTTTTGGCCAGACCCGTGGGCAAAATAGCTGGAATTAGCGGCGCAGACCCAGGCGTGCAATCAGCGCTTCGTAGCGGCTCTGGCTTTTACCACGCAGGTAGTCCAGCATGCTGCGACGACGGCCAACCATGATCAGCAGACCACGACGGGAATGGAAATCCTTCGCGTGGGTCTTGAGGTGGTCGGTCAGGTTGTTAATGCGCACGGTCAGGATTGCGACCTGCACTTCGGGCGAACCCGTGTCACCCGGAGCGGTCTGGTATTCTGCAATAACTTCGGTGCGGCGTTCAGCTGTAATCGACATCACATGTCTCCATCAGAAAAATGTCATAG
>JBDNSL010000161.1:0-3414 GCA_047719095.1 Acetobacter sp. | reverse complement strand
AAGCGACAGCCCCATCTACCGCGCAGGCAGCCCCGCCCCCCGGCCTTGCCGCCAACCCCGATGCGCACCAAGCCGTTACATGGCAGGGCCTGCTGTTAGGGCGGCTGGAAAAATTCAAACGCTACCCGGCACAGGCTCAGGCAGCGGAACAGCAGGGCACATCCATGCTAACCTTTACCATGGACCGCAAAGGCCGTGTTCTCTCCGCCCGGCTTGCCAGCAGTTCGGGCCACGCGGCACTGGATGAGGAAACTCTGGCCCTTGTCCACCGTGCAGACCCCCTGCCCACCCCGCCCGACAGTGTGCAGGGGGAGCGGATTACCCTGACCGTGCCGGTTGAATTCGACCTCAAACACAAGAGTGAGTGAAACCACACGCGAGGGCTGGTGTTACCAACCTGTAGCCGCCGCACTCCCCGATGGAGCCGGTTGCTACGCCATGCCCGTGGCCACCACGCATGACAACACGTTGCACAAAAGGAAACCGTCATGGCTTTTGAACTGCCAGCCCTCCCCTTTTCCTACAATGCCCTTGCTGGCAAGGGCATGTGCCAGGAAACGCTGGAACTGCACCACGACAAGCACCATCAGGCTTATGTGACCGCCCTGAACGGGTTTGTAGAGAACAAACCCGATCTACAGGGCAAATCACTTGATGACATTATTGCCGCAACACAGGGCAAGCCCGATCTGGCACCTGTTTTTAACAACGCGGGGCAGCACTGGAACCACATTGTGTTCTGGAACAACCTCTCTCCCACGGGTGGGGCCATACCCGCTGCACTGGAGAGCAAGATAAAGCAGGACTTAGGGAGTGTGGAGGCATTCAAGGAGGCATTTAAAAAAGCCGCCATCTCGCAATTTGGCTCAGGCTGGGCATGGCTTGTGCTCACTCCCTCGGGCAAGCTGGCCGTAACCAAAACAGCCAACGGGTCCAACCCACTGGCCGAAGGTCAGGGACAGGTGCTGCTGGGGCTTGATGTATGGGAGCACGCTTACTATCTGGACTTCCGCAACCGCCGCCCGGACTATATTACCAACTACCTGGACAAACTCGCCAATTATGAGTTTGCCGAAGCCCAGCTTAAAGCCGCCTGAGCTTTTTAGCACCTCTCTTACGCCAGCAAGCGGGAGTGGTCAGGCTGCTGCCCACACCCCCTTGCACGGTTGCACTACCCCAGAATTTTACGGGCCTGCGCCAGTTCCGCCTGCACACTTTGCACCAGTTGGGCTGCGGGCATAACGCGGGCCAAAGGTGCCCCCTGCCCCGCCCACTGGGCACCAAACCCTGCCTCCCCATTGGCTTTGGCAGCCGCATCCAGCGCCTTGGCCGCAGCATAGGCTACGGGATAGTCCGGGGGTGTGGGCGTGTTACTCGCTTCAGTCATTGCAGTAAAACTGTTGGGTAATGTGCGCGCGGGCCTGCCTGAAATACAGGACGTCAAACGGGTATGGTACGCAGCAGGCCCCAATAATGCCTGCCTGTATGGCGCATCTGCCGCAGATTCCGGGCATGGCACAAAAGCTGTGCCCATCTGGGCCGCCACGGCACCCAAGGCCAGCATGGCAGCCACCCCCGCACCATCCATTATGCCGCCAGCCGCCACAACCGGGCAGCGCAGCTGGCTCACCAGTTGCCGCGTTAACGCAGCAACGCCCAACCCATCATCTGGTGCATGGGGATCAAACACGCTCCTGTGCCCCCCGGCCTCCACCCCTTGGGCAATCACGGCATCCATTCCCGCCTGTTCGGCCATACGCGCTTCGGCCAGACTGGTTACACTGGCCAAAAGAACTGCCCCTGTCCCGCGTAAGGCCCGCATTTTTGCAGGATCGGGCAGCCCGAAATGAAAGCTGATAACAGGCGGTTTTACCTCCAGCAACAGATGCAGCATATCCGGGTCATCGGCAAAACTGGTGTAGGGTGCACGCAGTACATCTGGTGCAGGCACACCAAACCGGGCAAAGCGGGGGTGCAGCCAAGCAAGCCATGCGGCCTCTCGCTCCGGGTTGGGCCGTGGGGTGGCATGCACAAACAGATTAACATTGAAGGGCCGTGTGGTGCGGGCGCGCACCTGCTCAATCATCTGCTGCGCGCCTGCTGCATTTGTTGCACCTAGGCCAATGGCCCCCAACGCCCCCGCATTACAAACAGCGGCCGCCATCTCCGGGGTGGAAACACCCGCCATAGGGGCCTGCAACACAGGTACACTCAAGCCCAGTCGCTCAATAAAAGACATCGTCCACACCTCCTACACACAAGGGCTTCCACACCATTGATAATGGCCAAACACCCCCAGAGGTCCGGACAAAACATAAACCGGCATGGCATGATCAAATGACCTAAAGAAATGTATGAATTCAATATTCACATATGAAAATTAAATTAATTGTGTGCCTGACTGGTCAATTTTATACACCAATCGCGGGTCTGCATTATCAACATGGAGATTTTTCCATATAAATATGCCATACGCACTCATAACAAAGCGAAACAGGCATAGTTACCACCGTAAGGAAAAAAACCATGATGCTACGGAATATCACCGTAAAAACCATTTTTCTTTTAAGTATTACGCTATTTGTCTCGCATCCGGCAAAAGCCGAAACCAATGTTATTGGCCTTGGCAATTTTACATGTGAAAAATACCTGAAACTGCTGGATATCAACCCACGCGCCGATGAAAAATTCATGGCTTGGGCACAAGGTTACATCAGCGGGATGAGCAATGACCTGTCACAGGCTAACCCCAACACCAATACCAACGACTTTGTCAGTAACATGACCTATGGATCTGAAAAAATAAAACAGGTCTGCATCGAAAACCCTGAATCCAAGTTCTACACTGCCGTGGAAAGCGCCTTCCACGACATTGAAAAACATCAGGGCAACGAATAGCTCCTGTCTGCATCAAAGTTGCACACCTACAGCGCTGCGTTATTCCTTATTTTGCACACGCAGCGCTTTTCAACCTGATTCACACCCGTGGTACAGCCCCGTGAATAACCCTGTGGATAATGTGCATAAAAAAGTAGCAGCCGTTTTTCTGAGTGCTAGAAATGGCAGAAATCCGCCACTTATGAGCTTTTCCACAAACACGCAGGAATTAACCTGCCAGTCTAACTGGCAAACCATTATTTTTCTTTATCTTGAACCCACCCAAAAAATAAATCGTCCCTAGTCTCCAAGACCGGGCAGATCATCGGACATTACCCGTGACCGCACGCAGACCATATTTTCTCTTTTGGGCCTTAATGGCCCAGAGAGGCGCCAAAGGTGATCGCGCGCCAGCAGACGCTCCCTGCGCTTCCCCCGCCTGCACCTTTCTGATCCCGCCTGCCCCCTTCACGCCGCGTTCTGGTCACAAAAAAACCCGCCAGTATTTGGCGGGTTCATCGTGTCCTATCATGGACT
>JBDNSL010000160.1:0-3470 GCA_047719095.1 Acetobacter sp. | reverse complement strand
CGATCGAGATCGACATTCCCAACCGCCGCCTGTCCGTGGCTGTGGCGGACAGCGTACTCTCCGAGCGCCGTGCGCGCATGGATGATCTGGGCGACATGGCATGGCAGCCCAAGCGCGAGCGTGTTGTGTCCAACGCGCTCAAGGCCTATGCGGCCCTGACCACCAGTGCAGCCCGTGGGGCCGTGCGCGACGTAAGCCAGCTTACCCGCCGCACCCCGCGCTAAACGCACCAGAGGGCCACAGGCACACCAAACCCCCGCAAGGCAGCCCGCCTTGCGGGGGTTTTTTGTTATGCCCCAGCACGCACTGGCCTGCCCGGCCCACCTGCCCCCAGCCTTTACCCCCTAGTCCTGCGTCTGAGACCCGGCCCTAGCCCTCGGTCTCAGTCTCAGTCTCAGTCTCGGCCTGCGCTCCGGCGATCAGAATATCCACCAGCCGTTTGGCACTCACCTCCCACCCCGGCCCCGTGGCATAGTTGGACACACCAGCAAGGGCGCACAGCAGGTCCGTCGGCTCCAGATCGGGGCGAAAACGCCCATTGCGGGCAGCCTTTGCAACAAGGTCGTTAATGGTGGTCTGGAGCACCGTGCGCGAATCCGCGTACAAAACGCCCGTACCCCCCACCAGACTGTTCAGTGCGGGGGCAATAAGCTGTTTGGTGGCAATATAGTCCACAAACAGCTTCAGCCATGCGCGCAGCGCCTCCACGGGGGGGGCCGTGCGGGCCAGTTGCGTGGCCGCCAGTGCAAGCCTGTTCAGCTCATCACGGTAAACCGCCTCGATCAGCGCGTCGCGGTTGGCAAAGTGCCGGTACAGCGTGCCAATACCCACACCAGACCGCCGCGCGATGGTATCCAGCGGAATGTCCACCTCTCCTGCGCCAAATGCTGCCTTGGCTGTCTGCAACAGGGCCTCGCGGTTTTTTTGCCCATCACTGCGGGGTTTGCGGCGGCGTGTTTGACCCTCTTCCACTTTTTTCCCTCTTGTTAAGCGGAGGATTCCTCCGTATATTATTAAACGGAGCATGCTTCCACATAACTCCCCGAACGCCATGGCCGCAAGCCGTGGCGCTCCCTCTCATGCTGGAGGCCAGATATGGCACAAACACACACGCAGCCGCTGGGTGCAACATCCACTACCGAAGATGTTCTGTCCGGCGTGTCCCTTACCGGCAAGCGCGTTCTTGTAACCGGAGTGTCCGCAGGGCTGGGGGTGGAGACAGCCCGCGCACTGGCGGCCCACGGTGCAACCGTTGTGGGGGCCGCCCGCAACCTTGCAAAGGCCGAACAGGCAACAACGCAGGTCCGCGCCGCAGCCCGGAGCGGTGGTGGCACGTTTGAACTGATTGCACTCGACCTGGCCGACCTTGCCAGCGTGCGCGCGACCGCCGACCAACTCAACGCGCAAGCCACACCGTTTGACCTGATCATTGCCAACGCAGGCGTTATGGCCACCCCCATGGGGCACACCAAAGATGGGTTTGAAACCCAGTTTGGCACCAACCATCTGGGGCATTTTGTGCTGATCAACCGCATTGCCGGTCTGCTGCACAGTGGTGCGCGGGTGGTCAATGTTTCCTCTGCCGGGCACCGCTTTGCAGATGTTGACCTGAACGACCCCAATTTTGCCCACACCCCCTACGACCCGTGGGTGGCCTATGGGCGCTCCAAAACTGCCAACATCCTGTTTGCTGTGGCATTTGACGCACGGCACAAGGCACGGGGCGTGCGGGCCACCGCCATCCACCCCGGCGGGATTATGACCGAACTAACCCGCCACCTGCCAGATGGCGCGCTGGAAGCCATGGTAGCGCAGGTGAACGCGCAGGCCGCCAAGGCTGGCAAACCGCCCTTTGCCTTCAAGACCATTCCCCAAGGGGCGGCAACCTCGGTCTGGGCGGGTGTTGTGGCCCCAGCCGACGCAGTGGGCGGGCAGTATTGCGAGGACTGCCACGTAGCCCCGGTCGTACCCGACACAGCCCCCAACGGGCTGAACGATGGGGGCGTGCGCGCCTATGCGCTCAACCCCATCCACGCAAACGCCCTATGGGCAAAAAGCGAGGACATGGTTGGCGAAACATTTGCGTAAAAAACCACGCTCCTGCACCGGCCCGCCATGCCTGCACGGCGGGCCGGTACAGGCCCTGCGTGGCATAAACCCGCAAGCGCGACAGTATTTGTCGATAAATCAAACATGGGGCGCACACCCAATGTTGCCGACCTTTGGTTCTTAAAAATATCTTTTATTTATAACGGGTTTTTGTTTTTAGTGTTCCGTCAGCACTCTGCGCTGCGTAGCGCCCCGGCACACACCGGGCACCCGGTCTGGCGGTATAACCGCATGGCATATGTTCCCCGCTCCCCCGCACAGGGGGAAAATACCCCCGGCACGAAAGAGCGGTCAGCAGCAGATGTTAGCGTGGCGCAACCGGGGCCACCACATCGCCCGCTGGTGCGGCAAGCTGTGGGGTTGCCGGGGTCGGCTGCGGCACGGTCTTGTTGGTCACGATATAGGTAATGGATTCGGCACGGGTAATGTCCACCACGTCCCCAATCTTGAGTGTTTTCAGGAAGTCCTGCATGGCCTTGGTACGCAGGGCCGCAACGTGCAGGGAGTCATCCCCCTCCGTGGTGAAGGAAATGGTGCTCGACGGCAGGTCAATGGTCTTGATCACGGCGCGCTCGCGGTTAAAGGCCGCAATAATGCCGCGTGGGTGACCGTGCACAAAGCCACGGGCCGTGGTCAGAGTGGATTCGGGCAGCGGGCTGCCCGGAGCCGCCAACTGCGCGCCCAGCGTTTCCACGAACTGAATTTTCAGTTCATCGCCTTCATGCAGGTGTGGCACGTCCTTTACGGCCGCCCCGTATTCAATGGTCAGCAGGTGGCCATTGCCTTCACGCAGCAGCAGTTCGCGCGCGTCGCGGTCAACACTTTCCACCACTGCGGTCGCCTGCTGGCTTTTAAGCAGAACAGAGGCCTGTGCGTGTGCGCCAGTCGGGGCAGCCAGCGCGGCCAGCCCCGCAAAACCAAGCGCGCAAGCCGCAACAGATGCCGCAGCCTTGGAGGAAAAGCGGGAAACAAGAGGATGCAACACTCTCAATCCTTTCCGTCAGAAGCCTGAGGCGGACTGCGCCAGGCCAGATGTGTTACCGGCAGTGATACAACGCCCACACCATAACACAACCCACGGCGTTGTGTGGTGTTTTGGCCCCACCCCCGGCATGGGGCACGGCCTGTGCACAAAAAAAGCCCGTCTGGTTAACCAGACGGGCTTTTGCCGTGTATCGGGGGCAATAAAACCCGCCCGCTACGCGAAATTAGCCGCAGCACTTCTTTTTACGGATGAAATATACAACCGCTGCAATCAGGCCCAGAGCCAGAATACCGCGTGCACAAGGGGATTTGGGGCATTTTGCCATGTCTTGAGCATCCTCAATATGGGGTTCCACCCAACACGGGTCGGGCGTTTC
>JBDNSL010000159.1:0-3617 GCA_047719095.1 Acetobacter sp. | reverse complement strand
GGAGGGGGTGGGGGGATATAGGGCTTGGGCTCAACCCCGGCAGAGGGGTTAAAGGTTCTCTGGTCCACAAGCTTGCACCCAGCCATGCCACCCAGCAGGCTTACGGCAAGTGCTACCCGCAAAGCACGCCCCTTTTTTGCGGCATGAAAAACAGACAGCATGGCCAGACACTTCTCCACTCAAACCATATCGCGTGCCAGACGCACGTATTTGCAGGGCCTAGTCTCTTTCTTTCGCGCTCTCACGCGCAGGACGCAAGCCCTTAACACCAGTATTACCCCGCTAAAAACACGTCTGCCGCCTTAAAACTGCCTCTTGCGATCCCTATTTACTCTCTGGTTAACTGCTTGCATGCCTGCGGGCCTGTTCCGCAGCAGCACCGAACGCACAGCACTCCCTCTGACAGACACAGGGCAGATGGCCAGCACGCCTTCCACAGACCACACAGCAACACCCACCACCACGCAGGATGCACTTGTACTGCGTATGGACAAGGCCGCACGCGCCCTTCTGGCCTCCAGCACCACCGAGGCGGATACCCAGACCGAACTGCAAACCCTGTGCCTGCCCATTACCGCGCTATGGTGCCGTATCCTGCGTTTTGACCCCGCAATGCCCAACTGGCCGGACCGGGACCGGTGTGTTGTCCCTTCCTCTGCCATGCTGCCCTTACTGGCCGCCATGCTGCGGCTGACAACACCGGATGCGCAGGAGCTAGGCCCCGCACTGGAATATGGCCAGCACCCGGCGGTGGAAATTGCAACCGGCCCGGCCGGGCAGGGCATGGCCGCTGCCGCTGGCATGGCGCTGGCCGAGCAGCAACTGGCCAAACGCTATGGGCGCTCGCTGGTCAACCACCGCACATGGGTTATCGCGCGCGATAGTGATCTGGCCACAGGCGTTGCGCTGGAGGCTGCCCAATTGGCCAGCCGCTTTGGCCTGAACCGCATGGCGGTACTTGTCTGCCCTTCCCCCCTGACAGACCCTGCGGATTTTTCGGACTCGCTCGCCCGTTTTGGTGCTTCAGGGTGGAGTGTACGCAAAGTGCGCGCACATGACCTTGGTGCCATAATGGCCGCATTGCAGGCCATTACGCGCGCAAGAAAACCCACACTGCTCGCCTGCATGCCTGAGTGCTGTCCCACCATGGCCGACCTGCCCCCCGAGGAAGAGCTGACAGGCCCATGGAGCCCCACCGCCCGGCGTGGCGGTTCCATCCGCCGCTCATGGCTACGCAGGCTGGCCCAACACCGTGCCCGCGCGGATTTTGAGCGCGACCAGTCGGGCAGACCCCGCCAGACCATGCGCGAGGACTGGGGGCGGCTGTGGCGGCAGACCATGCGCGCAGCCCCCGACGGGTCCTCCCAGCAGGCGGCCTTTGCCGGGCTGCGTTCACTGGCCATACTACGCCAGGATGTGGCCATTCTGGCCGCAACCTCCAGCACCAGAAGTTCGCGCCGCGCCAACCTACCCATCCCCTTCAGCAACACAGCACAGCCCTGTGGCATACAGGAGCACGGCATGGCGGGCATGCTCAATGGCATGGCGCGCCATGGTGGGGTGCTGCCCTGCGGAGTGGCGGGCATGATGACCATTGACCGCATGCGCTCTGCCCTGCGCATGACCGCACTCATGCGCAGCAAGGTGCTCTACCTGCTGACAGATGACGGGTTGGCCCTGAGTGATAACGGCGGCGGCTGGCAGCCGGTAGAGCAACTGGCCAGCCTGCGCGCCATGCCGCATCTGGCCGTGTTCCGCCCCGCCTGTGCGGAGGAAACCTTTGCCTGCTGGCAGGCCGCCCTGAACTGGCCACAAGGCCCGGCCCTGCTGATTTTAAGCCCCAACCCCCCGCCCCCACGCACGGGTGCAAGCGCAGGGCGGCGGGCGGGCCACTACGGTGGGCCATCCCATGGTGGCTATCTTGTCAGTTGCGGGGCAGGGGCGCGGCATGTCACGCTCATGGCATCCGGCCCGGAGGTTGCCATTGCCACGCAGGCAGGCCAGCATCTGGCCGAACAGGGGCTGATTGTGGCGGTTGTGTCCATTCCCTGCTGGGAGGTTTTTGCACAGCAGCCCGCACCCTACCGCGCAACGGTGCTGGGTGCGCAGGGCCTGCGCGTAGGCATAGAAGCCGCCAGCAGCTTTGGCTGGGAACGCTGGCTTGGCACGGATGGAATTTTCGTTGGCATGGATGATTTTGGCATATCCGCCCCCGCCAACGCGGTGTATGAACGCTTTGGCATTACAGCCGGAGCGATCTGCGAGAAAGTGCTTGCGCGTTTTCTGGCATCTGGAGCGCAAAAGGACTCGTCCCCAACCGCTCCACCGTCGTCCCGGCTGAAGACCTGGACATGTCACTAACGATAACAAGACTATAAAAAATACGGAGACACATCCCATGGCAGTCAAAATCGCCATCAATGGCTTTGGACGTATCGGTCGCCTTGTGCTGCGCGGCATTATTGAAAGCGGGCGCACGGACGTGGTGCCGGTTGCCATTAACGATCTGGGCAGCGTTGAAGATAACGCCCACCTCCTGAGCTATGACAGCGTGCACGGCCGCCTGCCTGCGGACGTTCGGGTGGAAAACGGCAAGCTGGTCATTTCCGCCAATGGCCGCACATGGGACCCGATTACCGTTTCCGCCGAGCGTGACCCCTCCAAGGTGCCGTTTGCAGGTGTGGACGTGGCCATGGAATGTACCGGGCTGTTCACCACCAAGGAAAAAGCAGGCCTGCTGCTGGCTGCTGGCGCACGCAAGGTTATTGTCTCCGCCCCGGCAACGGATGTGGATGCAACCATCGTCTTCGGCGTGAATGAAGATGTGCTGACATCGGATATGACCGTCATCTCCAATGCCTCGTGCACCACCAACTGCCTGGCCCCCATTGCCAAGGTGATGGAAGACGCCTTTGGCATCGAACGCGGCTACATGGTGACCATCCACTCCTACACCGGCGACCAGCGCACGGTGGACACGCTGCACAGTGACCTGCGCCGCGCCCGTGCCGCAGGCATGAACATGATCCCCACCTCCACGGGGGCAGCCCGCGCCGTGGGTCTGGTTCTGCCGCAGCTCAAGGGCAAGCTCGATGGCACGGCCATCCGTGTGCCTACGGCCAATGTCTCTGTTGTCTCGCTCGACTTCGTGCCCAAAAAGGCTCCCGGCAGCGTGGAAGAGGTCAACAACGCCATCAAGGCTGTTGTGGACTCCGGTAAAATGAAGAACGCACTGGCCTATAACGAAGCCCCGCTGGTCAGCTCCGACTTCAACCACGCCATTGCCTCCTCCACCTTTGATGCCACGCAGACCGCTCTGGTCGATGGCGGCAAGCTGGTGCGCGTGTGCTCCTGGTATGACAACGAGTGGGGCTTCTCCAACCGTATGTCCGATACGGCAGCCCTGTTTGGATCGCTCTAATGGCCACAAACCTCCCCTTTGCCACGCTGGACACGCTTGACCCCAAGGGCAAGCGCATCCTGCTCCGTGTTGACCTGAATGTCCCCATGAAGGACGGGCAGGTGAGCGATCAGACCCGGATTGAACGCATTGTTCCCACCATTGCGGAACTGGCGGACAAAGGTGGGCGGGTTATTCTGCTCAGCCATTTTGACCG
>JBDNSL010000158.1:0-3791 GCA_047719095.1 Acetobacter sp. | reverse complement strand
GAAAAAAAATACGTTTGGTCATGATCCCAATTTTGTTGTCTTTGGATTGGTCTTTTGTGTCAGCCACAAGATCAATCATGGTTTATCGGGGTGGAACAACCCCAATCCCTAAATGTTTTTTAGGCCGTTGCAGACAAAAGGTTGCCCATATGTGGTTATTTTCTGCCTCAGACGGCTATTATTCATTTCTCTGATGCGTTTTTGCATCATGCTTGCGGAGATATAACAGTCAGCCATGTCCAAGATTGATACAAACAGACCGTTTTTGCCCGTGCGTATTGCTGTCATGACTGTTTCGGATTCGCGCACGCTGGAGACAGACACATCCGGTGCAGCCCTTGTCGCCCGGATCGAGGGGGCAGGGCACAGCGTTGCCGCGCGCACCATTGTCTCCGACGATGCGGAGCTGATTGCAGCACAACTGCGCACATGGATTGCGGACCCGCTGGTGGATGTGGTCATCACCAACGGTGGTACGGGTGTGACCGGGCGCGATGTGACACCAGAAGCCTTTGAGCGCGTTATGGAAAAGCGGATCGAGGGATTTGGTGAGCTTTTTCGTATGCTGTCCTACCAGAAAATTGGCACATCCACCATTCAGTCCCGTGCTGTGGCTGGTGTTGCGGGCGGGACCTACCTGTTTGCACTCCCCGGCTCCACAGGTGCGGTCAAGGATGGATGGGACGACATTCTGGTATTCCAGCTAGATAGCCGCCACCGCCCCTGCAACTTTGTGGAACTGATGCCCCGCCTGTGCGAAGGGCTGAAAGGAAGCTCCCACCATGACTGATGATGTCAAACTGCTGATGCTGGCCGGTGACTACGTGGAGGACTACGAGATTATGGTCCCCTATCAGGCCCTGTTCATGCTCGGCTACAAGGTGGATGTGGTCTGCCCCGACAAAAAGGCGGGAGACAAGGTTTTAACCGCCATTCATGACTTTGAGGGTGCACAGACCTACAGCGAAAAACCCGGCCACGCCTTTACCCTGACGGCTGATTTTGACGCAATCGACACGGACGAATATCTGGGGCTTATCGTCCCCGGTGGCCGCGCACCCGAATACCTGCGCCTGAACCCACGGGTGCTTGATATTGTGCGTGCCTTTGCGGACCGGCCCATGGCCTCCATCTGCCACGGCGCGCAGTTGCTGGCAGCGGCTGGCGTTATCAAGGGGCGTACGGTTTCGGCCTATCCGGCATGTAAGCCCGAGGTGGAACTGGCTGGCGGCATTTATGCCGATATTGCGGTAACAGATGCGGTTACGGATGGAGAGCTGGTCAGTGCCCCGGCATGGCCTGCCCACCCGGCATGGCTGGCCCAGTTTTTGAAGGTGCTGGGGGCTAACGTCAGCATCTAGGCCCGTTTTGCGCCACTGCGCTGTGCGTGGTGGCGCTGGGTGGGGCACCCGGTTGCCTGTTGGCACCGGGTGTTCTGGCGGCTTTAGTAGTCGCTTACGGCGGGGCGGTTGAGCATGGCCATCAGCTCGCGCCGGGTATCCGAATTATCGCGGAATACGCCCAGCATGGTGCTGGTTACCATGGACACGCCGGGCTTGTGTACGCCGCGTGTTGTCATGCATTCGTGCGCGGATTCAATCAGAACGGCCACACCGTGGGGTTCAAGCTCGTCATTGATCGTGTTGGCGATCTGTGCGGTCATGCGTTCCTGAATCTGGAGGCGGCGGGCATAGGCGTCCACCACACGGGCCAGTTTGGAAATGCCCACAACCCGCTGGCGCGGCAGGTAGGCGACATGGGCGCGGCCAATAATGGGGGCCAGATGGTGCTCGCAGTGGCTTTCAAAGCGGATGTCACGCAGCAGAACAATCTCGTCATACCCATCCACTTCGGAAAAGGTCCGGCGGAGCAGGTTGGCCGGGTCGATCTCATACCCCGAAAAAAAGTCGGTATAGGCACGGGCAACACGGGCGGGTGTGTCCAGCAGACCTTCACGCGTGGGGTCATCTCCCGCCCAGCGCAGCAGGGTGCGCACGGCCTGTTCGGCCTCTTTTTGGGTGGGGCGGTCGGTGTGGTGCTCAGGCACGCTCATGCCGGTCTCCTGTTTTGGTTATTGGAGCAGGTGGTTCTGAAAGGGGCTGTCCAGACTGAAGGCGGGAATGGTTACGTCAAAGCGTGTTCTGTCCGTGGTGGCCTGCAACAGGTAGGACCCGCACATAAACCCACCGGGCGTGGAAAGGGACGCGCCGGACGTATATTCGTACAGGGTGCCGGGCTGAATAATGGGCTGTTCACCCACAACGCCTTCTCCGTGCACATGTTCGGTGCGGCCGGAGGTGTCGGTAATGTGCCATGTGCGTTCAAGCAGTTGCACGGCCCGTGCGCTGTCGTTGCCAATGCGGATGCGGTAAACCCAGCAGTAACTGTGCTCATCCGGCTCGGACTGGTCGGGTAGCCAGAACACCTGCACCAGCACGCGAATGCCCTCTGTAATGGCCTCGTACACAGGGAGCGGCGAAAACAGTTCGTTCAGAGCGTCTTCCGGGGATTGTGGAAGGGGGGCAACGGCCCAGTCGGCCATGGGTCTCCAGCTCCTGCAAAATGGAAAAAGGTTCGGCCCATACCAGCCGTTCCGTGCGCCAGGGTCGCACCGGGTGCGAAGTGGGTGGCAGTATCATGAACAGGGGGGTTGTGCAAAGCAGCATCCAACACACCCACTAGGGGGCTGCCCCTGTGTGGCCGTGGTCCAACACCCGGTGTTGGGGGTGCTGGCCACAGCCTGCTTGGTTTGTGGGGTGCTTACAGGGCCTCGAGTGCGGCCACACCGCGTGCAAGGTCGTCTATCAGGTCAGCGCTGTCTTCCAGACCCACGGAAAAGCGGATTGCGCCATCCGTAATACCAAGGGCTGCCCGTTCTTCGGGGCTGATCTTGGAGTGGGTGGTGGTGGCCGGGTGGGTTACCAGCGAGCGGGAGTCGCCCAGATTGTTGGAAATGGCAATAAGCTGGAGCGCGTCCATAAAGGCGAAGGCCTCTTTCTGCCCGCCTTCAACTGCAAACGCCACCAGTGTGCCATGCCCGCTCATCTGGCGCTGGGCCAGTTCGTACTGCGGGTGGTCCTTGCGGCCGGGGTAACGCACCAGCTTGATCCCCGGAGCCGATGCAAGGTAGTCCGCCACGGCTGCTGCATTGCGGGCCATGGCTTCTACTCGCAGGGAGAGTGTTTCCAGCCCCTTGAGCATGACCCATGCGTTAAAGGGAGAGAGCGCATTGCCGGTGTTGCGGGTGTAGGGCTGAAGGGTCTCGGTTATCCAGTCCTTGCGGCCCAGCACGGCCCCACCGAGCACACGGCCCTGACCATCAATGTGTTTGGTACACGAATACACCACCACATCCGCCCCAAGCTCAAGCGGCTTTTGGAAAATGGGGGAGGCGAACACGTTGTCCACAATCACGATCGCACCCGCCTTGTGGGCACGCTCGGAAATGGCGGCAATGTCGAGAATGTCCAGCATGGGGTTGGACGGGCTTTCCAGCAGCACCGCATCGGTCGGGACGGACAGGGCCTCGTCCCACTGTGCCAGGTCTTCGCCATCCACAAACACGGTTTCCACGCCGTAGCGGGGCAGCAGGTGGTTAACAATCCAGTGGCACGAGCCAAATAGCGCGCGCGAGGCCACAACACGTCCGCCAGCGGTTACGTGGGAGAGCAGGGCGGAGGATACAGCCCCCATGCCCGTGGCTGTGGTCACGCAGGCTTCGGCCCCTTCCAGATCAGCCAGACGGCGCTCAAGGGCTGCGGTGGTGGGGTTGCCAAAACGGCTGTACTGGT
>JBDNSL010000157.1:0-3958 GCA_047719095.1 Acetobacter sp. | reverse complement strand
TTTCGGGGGCGGGTACGGGGTGGCCCTGCTGGTCCGTATCCGTCTCTGGCAGGGCCAGTGTGTCCAGTTGCATGCCACCCGGATCAACCGGTTTGGTGCGCATGGCAACGGGGGGTGGCCCCATAACCGGAATACCGCTCTGGCGGTGGCCCAGCACGGCCCAGCCGCCAATACCCAGCACCAGCAACCCGCCCAGACCCGCAGCGCCATAGGCCAGCCGCCTTGTCCCGGACTCACTGCCCAAAAAGGTGGTCAGCAGTTCCATCAGCCGGTTACTGCCTGCAAGCTTGCTCCCCATTGCCGGGCGGGTGCTGGGCTTGTCGTCATAATCCATGCTCATGCGCTCACGCGCACGGCTGATCCGCTCTTCTACCGTGGAGTTGGGGCGATCATCCTCACTCATCAGCGCATTTCCTCAACCGGGTCCACACCCATGACCGCAAGGCCCGAGCGGATAACTGCCGCCGTGGCCGCAACAAGGGCCAGACGCGCACGTGTGGCCTCCACAGCACCAGTCTGCAGGAACCTCAGGGACGCATCATCACGCCCACGGTTCCACAGCGCATGAAAATCGCCCGCCAGTTCGGCCAGATAGAACGCAACACGGTGCGGCTCACGCGCAAGGGCTGCGGCCTCCACCATGCGCGGCCATTCGGCCAGACGGCGCACCAGAGCCATTTCCACATCCGAGTTCAGGCTGTCCAGTGTTGCCGTGGCAAGGGCTGCGTTATCCACTACGCCATATGCGCCATCTTCTGCTGCACTGCGCAGCACGGAGCGGCAGCGGGCATGGGCGTACTGCACGTAAAACACCGGGTTGTCGCGCTGCTGGGCCACCACCAGATCGAGGTCAAACTCCATCTGGGCATCGCTTTTGCGGGTGAGCATGGTAAAGCGCACCGCGTCACGCCCGACCTCGTCAATCAGGTCGCGCAGGGTGACAAATGTGCCTGCACGCTTGGACATTTTAACCGGCTGGCCATCACGCAGGATATGCACGATCTGGCAGAGCAGCACTTCCAGCGGCACGGTATCGCCCGTAAGCGCCTTTACGGCGGCCTTCATGCGTTTGACGTAACCGCCGTGGTCTGCCCCCCACACGTCAATCATGACCTGTGCGCCACGGGCCACCTTGTCCATGTGGTAGCCAATATCGTTGGCAAAATAGGTGTTTGTGCCGTCCGACTTACGCAGCGGGCGGTCCACGTCATCCCCAAAGCTGGTGGAACGGAACAGGAGCTGCTCGCGCTCCTCCCAGTCATCGGGCAGTTTGCCTTTGGGGGGTTCGAGCACACCGTTGTACAGCAGATCGGCCTTGGCAAGCTGGTCTATGGCGGCATCGGTTACACCACGGGCCAGCACATCCGCTTCGGACGAGAACACATCATGGTGTACGCCAAGGGCTGCAAGGTCTTCCTTGATCGCGCCCAGCATGTGGGTCACGGCAAAGCCGCGCACGGTTTCCAGCCATGTGGCGTCCGGGGCTGGCGTGGGGGTGCCATCTACGCCCACCTCGGCCAGCTTGTTGCCAAATTCGGCAGCCAGCGCCTCGCCCACGGGAATAAGATATTCGCCCTGATATTGCAGACCACCGGGGGCAAGGGCGGAAAAATCGTCCTGCACCATGGTGGTGCCCAGCACCTGCAGGTAACGCCAGTAAGCCGCCCATGCCAGCGCCTTAACCTGATTGCCCGCATCGTTGATGTAGAACTCCTTGGTCACATCAAACCCGGCCTTGGCCATAAGGTTGGCCAGAGCGTCCCCCACCACAGCACCACGGCAGTGGCCCACGTGCATGGGGCCTGTGGGGTTGGCGGACACATATTCCACATTCACCCGCACGCCACGCCCTGCCTGAGACTGGCCATAGGCCTCGCCCACGCTCAGCACCACAGGCAGGACCGCACGCAGCACGGCGGGGTCGAGCGTGATGTTGACAAAACCCGGACCCGCAGCGGCAACGGCTGCAACGCCTTCCACCTTCTGCAAGGCGGCAACAAGGTCTGCTGCAATGTCGGCCGGTTTGCGGCGTGCGGCCTTGGCCAGCAGCAGGGCGGCATTTGTGGCCATGTCCCCATGGGCGGGGTCACGCGTGGGGGTCAGTTCCACGCGGGCCAGCGTTTCCTCCGCCACGTCGGGCAACAGTTCCCGCACAACGGCCAGAACATGATGACGGTAACGCTGGAAAACACACTCGGACATGGACCACTCAACCCCGTAATTGGTGCAGCAAACGCGTTTATCAGCCTGCAACGGACAGGTCCGTCAACCGCCTATGTTCTTCCATGGCATACCGATCGGTCATGGAAGCCACGTAATCCGCCACGGTGCGGTGTAAGGCCCCCTCCTCTTTACCCCCTGCGCGCTGCTGCCATTCGGCTGGCAGCAGGCCCGGCGACTCCGTAAGGGTGGTAAACAGCGCGCCCGTAACGTGCCGGGCCTTGTGGGTCATGCGGTTGACCCGCCAGTGCCGGTACAGCTTGGCGAACAGGAATTTGCGAATACCCTTGTTAGCCTCCTCCATGGCCGGGCTAAAAGCCACGACCGGGGCACTGGCTGCGCGAATATCCTCCACACTGCGTGGGGCCAGATCGGCCAGCCGCGCACGCGTGCAGACCAGCACATCGCTTACCAGCGCATGAATGACGCGGCGCACCATTTCGTGCCGGATGCGCTGGTTGATGCGGGTATCCGATTTTGGCAGGTCTGCCGCCAGTGCCCGGGCCTCGGCCAGCGCCTGCCCCACAAGGGGAACATCCACCAGATCATCCAGTGCAAGCAGGCCGGACTTTACGCCATCGTCCAGATCATGCCCGTGGTAGGCAATATCGTCCGCTAAAGCGGCCACCTGCGCCTCAGCCGAGGCATAGCCACCAAGGTCCAGCGGGAACAATGCGTCCACCTCCGCCAGACGGGCCGATGGCCTGCGTACGGGGCCGTTGTGCTTGGCCAGCCCTTCCAGCGTTTCCCATGTCAGGTTCAGCCCATCAAAGGCAAGGTAGCGCCGCTCCAGCAGCATAACCTGCCGCAGCGCCTGCGCGTTATGGTCAAACCCGCCATAGGGCTGCATGTGTCTGGCAAGGGCGTCCTCCCCCGCGTGGCCGAAGGGGGTATGGCCCAGATCATGCGCTAACGCCACGGCCTCGGTCAGGTCCTCGTCCAGCCGCAGGTAGCGCGCCATGGAGCGGGCCACCTGTGCCACCTCGAGCGAATGGGTCAGCCGGGTGCGAAAAAAATCGCCCTCGTGGTTGATGAACACCTGCGTTTTATACTGCAACCGCCGAAAACCAGAGGAATGGACCACCCGGTCCCGGTCGCGCTGCCATGGCGAGCGGGTCAGGGATTCCGGCTCCACGTGCAGCCGCCTGCCCCGGCCCTCGGCGGGCTGCACGGCATAGGGCATCAGCTCATCGCGTTGTGTGGCTTGCAGCATTACGCACCTCTTGGCTTGTCCGGGAGGCACAATGCCCACGGACCATGCACCCCCGATCTTAGGCTATTGGAGGAAAGTTGACCATTGGAGGTGTCTTTCCCCTTCAAACCGGCACGCGGGCGGATTATCTATAGGGTATGACACAGCCAGCCCCCACTTTTTCCGTCTCCGATTCTGCGGCCAGCCGCATTGCCAGCGTGGTTGCCAAAAAACAGGCAAGCGCGCCCACACCGCAGGAGGCCCCGGTTGCCCTGCGCGTAGCGGTGGAGGCGGGCGGGTGCAACGGGTTCCAGTACCAGTTCATTCTCACCCCCCCCACGGGCCTTGCCGCCGATGACGTGCGGATTGAAAAAAACGGCGCACTGGTAGTGGTGGACCCCACAAGCCTTGACCTGCTGGGGGGAGCGGAACTGCAATTCGAGGACAAGCTGATGGGGGCGCATTTTGCCATTGCCAACCCCAACGCGGCCTCCTCCTGCGGGTGCGGCACGAGCTTTTCCCTCGCATGAAAATCGCGACATGGAA
>JBDNSL010000156.1:0-3984 GCA_047719095.1 Acetobacter sp. | reverse complement strand
CAGAACCTAAATCTGGCGTGTCTACCAATTCCACCACGCCCGCGCACACTCAATACTCACCGTCGGCAAGATGCGTGGACTTAGCTTAAAGTGCCGGACACGGCAAGACACCGTTGGCGATTTTACGCAACGCTCATCTGCCCTGCGCCTGTTCCGCCTTCTGCCGGGCCGAACCAAGGTGGCGGTCAAGGTCCTCCGCCACGGGCCATGGGCCTGCCTGCCGCCCGGCCTCTCCGTGCAGCCACACGCCCGCACAAGCACCCTCCCACGCGGGCATACCCGCCGCCAGCAGTGCCGCAATCACCCCCGAAAGCGTATCCCCCGACCCAGCAGTGCCCAGCGCTGCAGTGGCATGGGTGTTGATTGCCAGCCGCCCGTCGGGGGCTGCAATCATGGTGGACGCCCCCTTGAGCACCACAACCGCGTTGATCTGCACCGCAGCCTGCCGCACCTGCTCGGGCGGGTTCGCACCCAGCGGGCCAAAAACCCGCGCAAATTCGCCCGTATGGGGGGTAATGACCGAAACACCGCGCAATTTGTCCGGCTGCCCGGTGCAGGCGGTTAACGCCCCTGCGTCTGCCAGCACGCTACGCTCCGAGTCCAACAGTTTTGGCAGGGCATCGCCCACTTCGGCTTCACTCAGCCCCGGCCCGCAGACCCATACGTGCCTGCGCTTGTCCTCCAGCAGGCTGTCCAGCGGCGCATCATCCACAATCAGTCCGGGCTGGCCCAGCCTGAAGGCGGCCGCTGCAGCACCTGCGGCCACCCGCACAAGCCCTGCCCCCACCGCACGCGCGCCAGAGGCACACAGCCGCGTGGCACCGGGCATGGACTGCCCAGCGCAGATACTGACCACACCGCGCGTGTATTTGTTGCTCTGCGCACCCAGCACAGGCAGCGCCCATAGCCCCGGCTCGTTATGCCACGTGGTGGCGGGCACAGCCTGGAGTGCGGAATCGGGCACGCCAATATCGGCCAGAACCAGACGCCCCAACAGCCCCTGCGCGGGGTAGAGCAAATGCCCGGGCTTGAAGCGGCAGAAGGTCACGGTCATGGCGGCCTGCGGCGCGTAGCCACGCACCTGCCCGGTTGCGCCATCCAGCCCCGAAGGTATGTCCACTGCGACAATCCGGCGGGCAGCCCCGAGCGTTTCGGCCACCAGACCGCCTACATCACGGCTTAACCCTGCGCCAAATACGGCATCAACCACCAGATCAGCCCGCGCGGCTTCGGCTGGTGTAAACGGCACACGGGGCCCCTCATAGGCCGCACTGGCGCGCCCCGCATCCGTATCCGCCCGAGGGGTTGCCAGTTGGGCAACAGCAACCGGCCAGCCCATGGCCGCAAGGTAACGGGCGGCCACATAGCCGTCCCCCCCGTTATTGCCCGGACCACACAGCACCAGCACCCGGGCGGGCCGTTCGTAGCGGCGGATGGCGCGTGCCACAGCCCGACCGGCGTTGTCCATAAGGGTTGCAACGGGCACATGGGCAGCACTCAGCTTGTCCACCTCGCCCATTTGCGCTGGTGTATAAAGGCTGAGGGATGAAGGATGACCGGGTTGCATGCATGGCTCCGCACAGAGAGTGTGAATGACATCGGGCACAATAGCCCCTTGCACCCGCCCCGTCCCCTTGGCAATCAGTCAGGCAGACGTGCGCCGGGCATGGTGCTGCGCCAAACAGCCTCTGTGCCCACCCCTGCCCCCAACCGTGCCAAGCGGAGACACCATGCCACATTCCATTCTCTGGAGCCTCGTGCTCGCCCTCCATCTTATCAGCATCATCATGTGGGTCGGTGGTGGCGCCTATGCGGCTATTGTGCTGCGCCCAAGCCTGAGCCTGCTGGACCAGACGCAGCGCAACTCCGTGCACCTGCAAACCATGGCCCGCTTCTTCAAAGGGCTGACGCACGCCATACCCACCGCACTGATTACCGGCTGGCTGCTTGTGCTGCACGAGGGCGGGTTTGCCAACGCACCATGGACAACCAACGCCATGCAACTGCTGGGCCTGATCATGGCCGTGCTGTTCGTGCGGATGTACATGGGCACCTACCAGAAGCTCCGCCGTGCCATCCGCCCGCAGGCAGCGGGCTTCGACTCGGTGCGTAAACAGGTGCTTATTATTGTGGCACTTGGAATCCTTGCCGTGCTCTCAGCCTGCCTTGGCCACCCTTTTGTGTGAAGAAAGCAAGTATTCCTGCCAAAAACTTGATTTTAAGCCCAAAGACCTTTATCGGGACTAGCGCCTGAGTGGCTTTGAAATTCCATGGAACAACTGGCAAACGGTCTTTGCCGGACATGAACAAAGCCAACAGTAAGCTGAGCAACGACAGACCTAGTTCCGAGAGCATATTGACAGCCAAAACAACCGCCCGCCCCCGCAAGACGACAACTCGCAGCCGGAATAAGGCGGCGGTTTCCGCCAGTTCAACCGCATTGGATGCGCAGGGCGCAGAGGTGGAAAACACCGCGCCCCCCGCAGAGGCCGATGCTCCAGCCCAAGCCGAGCCCGCAGCCGACACCGTTGCCGAAGAGACGGCAGCCAAAGAGGCTCCCCCCAAAGCAAAGCGTGCCCCGGCCAGACGCCGCCCCAAGGCGGATGCCACCCCCAAGGCCACACCCGTAGCCGAAGAGGCACCGGCCATAACGGTGGACGCCAAAGCCCCGGTGGCACCCACACCAGAACCCGCAGCCCCTACGGTTGAGGCAAGCGCTCCCGTGGCCGAAGTTGTGGAAGAAGAGCCAACCATAACCTTTGCGGACCTCGAACTTTCCAAGCCCATTCTGCAAGCCATTGAGGAAATGGGGTACAAACACCCCACCCCCATTCAGGCACAGGCCATTCCCGCAGTGCTTATGGCGCGCGACGTTTTGGGCGTTGCCCAGACGGGCACAGGCAAAACAGCCTCCTTTACCCTGCCCATGCTGGAAATTCTGAGCGACTCCCGTGCCCGTGCCCGCATGCCGCGTTCGCTCATTCTGGAGCCCACGCGTGAACTGGCTTTGCAGGTTGCCGAAAACTTTGTGCAGTATGGCAAGCACCTCAAGCTCAACCATGCCCTGCTGATTGGCGGGGAAAGCATGGCCGACCAGAAGGAAGTGCTCAACCGCGGTGTGGACGTGCTGATTGCAACACCCGGCCGACTGCTTGACCTGTTCGAGCGCGGCGGCCTGATGCTGAACCACACCAAAATTCTGGTCATTGATGAAGCAGACCGGATGCTGGATATGGGGTTCATTCCTGACATTGAAAAAATTGTCGGCCTGCTCCCCCCTTCCCGGCAGACGCTGTTCTTTTCTGCCACAATGGCCCCGCCCATTCGCAAGCTGGCAGATGCATTCCTGCATTCCCCCAAGGAAATAACGGTTACACGCCAGTCCTCTGTGGCCTCCACCATTACAACCGGGCTGGTCATTGTAGATGAGTTCAGCAAGCGCGAGACCCTGCGTCTGCTGCTCAAGGACCCCGAACTCCAGAACGCCATTGTTTTTTGCAACCGCAAGCGCGATGTGGATGTTCTGAACAAATCCCTGACCAAACATGGTTTTTCCGTTGGCGCACTGCACGGAGACCTGCCCCAGTCCGTTCGTTTTTCCACACTGGAAAAATTCAAGAATGGGGAACTCAAGGTTCTGGTCTGCTCGGACGTTGCCGCACGCGGTATTGATATTGGCGGCCTGTCGCATGTGTTCAACTTCGACCTGCCCTTCCATGCGGAAGACTACGTACACCGCATCGGCCGCACAGGCCGTGCCGGGCGGGAAGGCCATGCCTTCAGCATAGCAACACCGTATGACAAGACCTTGGCCGAAGCCATTGAGCAACTGACCGGCAACCCCATTCCGCGCCTGTCCGTGGATGGTGTGCAGCAGCTTGAATGGTCCGAGGAAAAGCGCCCGCGTAACGGTGGTCAGGCGCGTGGGGGCCAGAACCGTAAGGACAAGCCCGCCCCCCAGCGTGAGCGTGAACCCACCCGTAC
>JBDNSL010000155.1:0-4036 GCA_047719095.1 Acetobacter sp. | reverse complement strand
AGTCCTGCGCGTTCAAGGAGGAAGACTGGGGGGGCTGCCGCTGTCAGGCACTGGCCCTTGCAGGCCGGGCCGATGCAGCAGACCCGGTGTGCCACAAGGCCCCCGATCACAAAGTGGTCATGCAGGCCATTGCCCAGCGCCCGCAAACACCACCCCCCTTCCGTTACCGACGCTTTGGAAACGCCTGAAACACCAAGGGTTTTTGACACCCCTCAACCAGCGCCACCCCCACCACCCCTTACGCGCTACACGCAGGCCCGCAAGCCCTGCGGCCAAATTGCACAACGGTAGAATTTGTGGCTAAGAGGCGCATGCCACCCTCTGGCACTCTCTCCCCCTTCGGGCTTTGCCCGGTTGTGGGGATGCAGGCTCCACAGTCCCGACCAAGGCGCTTACACACCATGCACCACCCGGCCGAACACCAGAACCTTGGCAAAGGCATTGCCTGTGGCGTGGGGGCTGGGGCCTTGTGGGGGCTTGTCTTTTTAGCCCCCGAACTGATCCGGGATTTTACCCCGCTGGAAATGGCCTGTGGCCGCTACGTGCTGTATGGGCTGTTTGCCGCTGCCATGGTGGCCCCACGCTGGCGGGTACTCAGCCACACCGTAAGCCTGCGTACATGGTGGACACTCAACTGGCTCTCCCTTGCGGGCAATACGGCCTATTATGTTCTGCTCTCCAGTGCGGTCAAAAACGGGGGCATTACCACAACCACACTGGTTATCGGGTTTTTGCCCGTACTGGTTACTCTGGTTGGCAGCCGCGATAGCAATGCCCTGCCCCTGCGCCAGCTCCTGCCTTCCATCGCGCTGTGTGTGGCCGGGGCGGGCTGCATTGGCTGGCAGGCCCTGCATACGCACACACAAACCGTGGCCCGCGCCCCGCTGTTTGGCCTGCTGTGCGCGGTGGCAGCCCTTGGGTCATGGACATTGTATGCCGTAGGCAACAGCCGCGCCCTTGTGCGCCAGCGCCATTTTTCCGCCCATGACTGGAATTTGCTCACAGGGCTTGCAACTGGTGCGCAGAACATGGCCCTGCTCCCCCTTGCCCTGCTGCTGGACACCACACCCCACGGGGGGGAGCAGTGGCGTAACTTTGCACTGGTCTGCACGGGGGTTGCCCTGCTGGCCTCCATTGCAGGCAATGCACTGTGGAACAGAATGAGCCAGCTTCTCCCACTCACACTGGTGGGGCAGATGATTTTGTTTGAGACCCTGTTTTCTCTGGCCTATGGGTTTATCTGGGAACAGCGCCTGCCTACGGGCACGGAAACGCTGGCCTTTGGTTGTGTTGTGCTGAGTGTGCTGCTTTGCGTGCATGCCCACCGCAAACCAGCCCCCCAGACATAAGACCCGCTCTGGTCCCCCGCTATTTCTATTGGCGGGCGCATGTATTAGGTTGCCCCCCGTTACAACCACGGGGGATCAAGCATGAGCGACCAACACAACTGTCCACAATGCGGGTGTGAGCATATTTATCACGATGGTACGCTGTGGGTCTGCCCCGAATGCGCCCATGAATGGAATGAACTCTCCACCCCGGCCGCCGATGCGGACGCAGGCGGCATGGCCGCCATCCATGATGCAAACGGCAATGTTCTGGCCGATGGGGACACCATTACCGTGACCAAGGACCTTAAGGTCAAAGGCTCCTCTCTGGTGGTCAAGAGCGGCACCAAGGTCAAAAACATCAAACTGGTGGATGGCACGGACGGCCACAACATTGCCTGCAAGATCAGCGGTATTGGGGCAATGAACCTGAAGTCCGAATTTGTAAAAAAATCCTGACCCATAGCTGCAATGGCTCTGGGGGGGAGGGTGTAGAAAGCCCATTCCCCCAGAGCCATTTTTCAAACACGGCATAGAACTGCCAGATGCCCGGCCAACGCTTTTTTGTCGGGCCTTTTACGCGCCGCGTTTATCCTGTGTGGATGTTGCAAAGTCACTGGCGTCATGGCGTTCGTGTAGTTGGGTTGCGGGGTCGCCAAATGTGCGGTTGACCATGCGCCCGCGCTGCACGGCGGGGCGGGCCAGGAGCTCTTTTGCCCAGCGTTGCACATGCGGGTAGTCCTGCACGCTCAAAAACTCCGCCGCGTTATACAGCCAGCCTTCCACCAGCCAGCCATACCACGGAAAAATGGCCATATCGGCAATGGTGTAATCATCGCCTGCAACATAGCGGTTTTGCGCCAACTGGCGGTTTAGCACATCCAGTTGCCGCTTGGTTTCCATGGCAAAGCGGTCAATTGCGTATTCTATCTTATGCGGGGCATAGGCGTAAAAATGCCCAAACCCGCCCCCTACGTAGGGAGCACTGCCCATCTGCCAGAACAGCCAGTTCAGGCATTCGGTCCGGCCCTTGATATCTTTGGGAAGGAACGCGCCAAATTTTTCGGCCAGATAGAGCAAAATAGAACCCGATTCAAAAACACGGATCGGCTCAGGCCCGCTATGGTCCACCATGGCCGGAATTTTTGAATTGGGGTTGATCTGCACAAACCCGCTGCCAAACTGGTCGCCCTCTCCAATACGGATCAGCCACGCATCGTACTCGGCCCCCTTGTGGCCCAGTGCGAGAAGCTCTTCGAGCATGGTGGTCACTTTAACGCCATTGGGTGTGGCCAGCGAGTAAAGCTGTAGCGGATGCCCACCCACCGGCAGAACATGCTCATGCGTGGGGCCAGCCACAGGGCGGTTGGTGTTGGCAAACGCGCCCCCGTTGCCCTTGTTCCAGACCCACACCCGTGGCGGAGAATACTCGGTCATTGCGCTACCTTGCTCCTGTGTTTTCCGCCCAGCGCCCCGGCATGGCCCAACACTGGCCGCACCGGGGTGCTGGGCCTGTATGCCCGTTAAGGTAGGGGCTTTACGCAGCCTTTTACACCCCCAGACCACACCCCCACGGAACTTTCGGGCCGAACATATGCCCAAAACAGAACAGCCTGCCCCCGGATGGGAGCAGGCTGTTTGCAAACAACACGTAAGGACAAAAAAGCTCAGGCAGCCTTTTTGGCATTCGCCTTGAAAATACCCGAGGCAAACTCCCACGCACGGCCCACATCGCGGATAACGCGGGCAATGGCGGGGGTTGTGGTCGGGCGCAGCAGGCGCGGGTCGTAACCTGCAAAACGCCGGTCGTCCTCTTCCAGACACAAATCCATGAAGTCCGGCAGGCTGATCTGGATGTTGGTCACGTCCTTGGTACCGGTCACGGTAAAGTTGTTGTCCTGCGTGTGGACCTCCCCGCTATCGTCCACCGAGCGGGCAAGGCTCATGCGTTCGTAGGCCAGAAAGCCCCACACGGCCCATACCTTGGCTTCAAAGAACGGGCGACGCCACCACGGCATAACCGCGCGGTACCATGCCAGCCAGTTGGCAAACAGCAGGATATGGCGGCACTCTTCTTGCATGATCGGCTCAAACGTGTCGGTCAATGCTTCGGGGAAGTAGCCCGAACGCTTGGCCAGCTCGAACATGCCAAAAGCAAAAAAGCTGTCCACACATTCCGAAAAGCCAGTGACCAGATAGGCCCATTCCACGTCCTTTGGCTCCACATACGGAGGCTCGGGGGCCATGGGAATGTTGTAGGCCGCCACCATCTTGGACAGCACTTCCTTGTGCCGGTTTTCTTCCCACGCATTGCGCGAGATGGCGTCCTTAACATCGGGGTCGGTCACAAGGCGGGCGTAGGCGGCCATACGCAGGCGGGCCTTGCCTTCGGTCTGCACGGCAATATCCCAGATAGGCAGGGAGGTAATGCGGTGCAGGGTTTCGGGGTCCAGCTTGGGCCAGTCAATGACGGATGGCTTGTAGGGATTAAACGTCTCGCGGAACATTTCCGCCAGTGCGCGCTTGTGCGCGTCCGAACCCGGCTTGAGCGGCCCACGAATGGGGCTTAGCCAGTGCCGTGCACGAAAATCTGCCTCGGCCACAGCCTCTGCATTGGGCGGGGCCGGAAGGTCATCCATACTTTCCGGCAGGCGGGAGTAAATATCGCTCAGAGAACCCATGTGAGGAACCCGTTATCTGGGGACCTC
>JBDNSL010000154.1:0-4110 GCA_047719095.1 Acetobacter sp. | reverse complement strand
CCCATCTGTTTGGAGTGCATGAACTGGTGGTTCATATCCATCAGGTTTTCATGCATGAAGCTGTAGTGGCAGCCAACGGTGCGGCCAAAATAGCGGGTTTTGTAGGCGGGGCTATCCGCCCTTGCCAACTGCGGGGCCAAGGGCACGCTATCGGCTTTTTCCGGGTCGCCGGGAAAAACAAAGATCATGCCGTTCTGTGCGCGGCAGGGGTAGGTACGTACCCCGTTGGGCAGCTTGCCCTTGCCCAGATAAGGTACGTCAATGCACCGGCCGGAGCGGCCATAGGCCCAGCCGTGGTAGCAGCATTTGACCGAACTGCCCGCAACAACCCCTTTGCTGAGCGGCACCTGCCGGTGGGCGCAGCGGTCTTCCAGCGCAAAAATGGGGCCGTCCACCGGGCGCACTAATGCTATGGGCTGGCCAGCATAACGTGTGCCTATGGTTTTTCCGGGTTTGAGTTCGCGCGACCATGCAACCGGGTACCAGTAGTCCGGGTTGGAGCGTACCCTGCGTATGTCCGTTGTGTTCGGGCGTGTTTCGGCCCCAAAGGACGTATCATCAGAATTGGGCGGTACTGTCTGGTTCATGTCGCCTCGAATCAGGGGAACCCCCACGGCATCGGGCCGATGCCGCCATTTGCGAACGCTATCTCAACTCATACCCATGTGGGATGCAAGACCATTGGGTCCGGTTGCGCAAATTAATGCGCCGCCAGCTCGGCTGTCAGGGCCTCTATGAACTGGTATGCCACACGGCCCGAGCGGCTGCCACGGGTAATGGCCCATTCATTGGCGCGGGCCAGCAGCACATCGGTGGAAATGGGCAGGTTGCGCGCCTGAGCATAGGTCTGGACCATATCGGTATAGGTATCCTGTTCGCAGGCATGGAAGCCAAGCCACAGGCCAAACCGGTCGGAGAGGGAGACTTTTTCTTCCGTGGCTTCGGAGGGGTTGATGGCGGTTGAGCGCTCGTTTTCTATCATGTCACGCGGCATCAGGTGGCGGCGGTTGGATGTGGCGTAGAACAGAACATTCTCCGGCCGCCCGGCAATACCGCCATCCAGCACGGATTTGAGGGCCTTGTAATCCCGGTCTTCTTTTTCAAACGACAGGTCATCGCAGAACAGAATGAAGCGGCGGTGGTTCTCACGCAGCAGGCTGAGCAGCAGGGGCAGGCTTGTCAGGTCCTCACGCTGGATTTCTATGAGTGCTACCAGCCCCTTGCCCGGCGTGCAGGGTTTGCCGTCCACCTGGTTGACCAGCGCATGCGCCCCCTTGACCAGCGAGGACTTGCCCATACCGCGTGCCCCCCACAGCATGGCGTTGTTGGCGGGCAGGCCGTGGGCAAAATGGCGCGTGTTTTCCAGCAGAATGCGCCGTTGCAGGTCTATGCCCTGCAACAGGTCCACGCTGACATGGGCCACATGGGGGATGGGCAGCAGCCGCCCGCGTTCTGGCAGCCAGACAAAAGCATCCGCCGTATCCACCCCTTCCAGCGTCGCGGGGGGAGGGGAAAGGCGCTCCAGAGCCGCGGCAATACGGTCCAATGCTGGCAGCAGGGTCTGGTTCATCGGCTTTTATTCCTTATTAATGGTCTTTCTGGCGGTCTTTCGTCAGCATGGGAGCTTGACGCGGGAGGATTGAAAATTATGGTCACTTCTTCTGTTTTCGCAACCAGCCATTGTTGAAGGTCTGTACCTTATGTCCAATTTTCTTATCCCCGCTGCTTACGCCCAGACAGCCGGAGGCTCTGGCGGTGCTTCGGGCATTCTGTCCTTTTTGCCGTTCGTGGCTGTTTTTGCCATCATGTACTTTCTGCTCATCCGCCCCCAGCAGCAGCGCCAGAAGCAGCTTAAATCCGAGCTTAAGGCCCTGCGCCGTGGCGACCGGATTGTAACAGCCGGTGGTGTGATCGGTGTTGTGCAGCGCACCAGAGAAGAGTCGAACGAAGTGGAAGTGGAAATCGCACCCAACGTGCGCGTTATGGTCATGCGGGAAACCATTTCCACCGTGCTGACCAGCACAGCCAAACCCGCCAACGACTAAACCCCAGCCGGGGCTGGTTACCGTTACAGGAACGAGACGGGGTCTATATCCACCTCAACGCGTACGTGCCTGTCCAGTGGAACCAGCCCCAGCCAGCGGTGCAGAATAGGTTGCACCGCAATGCTGCGCCATGTGCGGAGCAGCAGCCGGCGGCGGTGCCGTCCGCGCAGGATGGCCAGCGGGGCCGGAGATGGCCCCAGGACCTGAATCCCCTCCCCATAGGGGGCGGTGCGGCCAAAGCGGGCTGCGGCATCATCCGCCGCCTGAGGCGTATCTGCGCTGATGATCAACGCCGCCAGCCGCCCATAAGGCGGCCAGAAGCCGGGGCGGCGCTGTTCGGCCTCCTGCTCCATGAACTGGTCAAAATCGCCCGAAAGCAGGGCCTGCATAACCGGGTGTTCGGGCGTGTAGCTTTGCAGCACCACGCGCCCCGGTGCGCTGGCGCGGCCCGCGCGGCCTGCAACCTGATGCAGAAGCTGGATCGTGCGCTCCCCGGCCCGCAGGTCCGCCCCCCCAAGCCCCAGATCGGCATCCACAATGCCAACCAGTGTCAGATGGGGGAAGTGCCAGCCCTTGGCCACAATCTGGGTGCCAATAATCAGGTCCACTTCGCGGCGGGCAATTTTGGCCACCGCCTCCGCCGTGGCAGCAGGCCCGCCCAATGTGTCGCTCGACATGACAAGAATACGCGCATCGGGGAAAAGCTGGCGCGCCTCCTCGGTTATGCGTTCGATCCCCGGTCCAATGGCGGTCAGGCTGTGTTCGGTTTTGCAGCTTGGGCAGACGGGGGGCATGGGTTCGGTATGGTCGCAGTAATGGCAGCTCAGCACATGGCGGTTGCGGTGCTCCACCAGCCATGCGGTGCAGTGCGGGCACTCCATACGGTGCCCGCAGGTGCGGCAGAGCGTAAGGGGCGCATACCCCCGGCGGTTAAGGAACAGCATGGCCTGCTCCTCCCGCTCAAGGGTTGCGGCAATGTCTGTGACCAGTGTGGGGGAGAGGAACATCCCGCGTTCGGGGGGGGCTTCGCGCATGTCCAGCAGGTGGGTCTGGGGCAGGGACGCGCCACCGTGGCGGGTGGGCAGCACAAGGCGCTGGTAGCGCCCGGCCTGCGCGTTGGCCAGTGTTTCCATGCTTGGGGTAGCGGAGACCACCACAACGGGAAAACCCGCCAGCCTGCCACGGACCACCGCCATGTCCCGCGCGTTGTAAATGACGCCTTCTTCCTGTTTGAACAGGGATTCGTGCTCTTCATCCACAATAATCAGGCCGGGGTTGCAAAAGGGCAGGAACAGGGCTGAGCGTGCGCCAACCACCACTCTGGCAGAACCATCCGCCGCACCCAGCCATGTCAGGCGGCGGGCTTTTTGCCCGATTTCGGAGTGCCATACGGCAGGGCGTACGCCAAAACGGCGTGTAAACCGGTCCATCCATTGGGCGGACAGGGCAATTTCTGGCAGTAGCACAAGGGCCTGTTGCCCTTGCTCAAGGCAGGCGGCAATGGCTTCAAGGTAGATTTCGGTCTTGCCGGAGCCTGTTACCCCTTCCAGCAGGGTAACGGAAAAGCATCTGGCATTGACGCTCTGGCGCAGGGCGGTCGCTGCCTCTTTTTGTGCACCTTCCAGCACGGGGGGATGGTGAAGCGGGTCTGGCTGGGCAAAAGGCCGTTCAGGCTCCAGCAGGATCGTGCGTAATGCTCCTGCATCCGCCAGCCCTTTGACCACGCCAGCACTTACCCCCGCAGCACTGGCAATATCGGTTGTGGTGCGGGCCACACCATCTGCCATAAGAGCCAGAACTTTTTGCCGGGCAGGGGTCAGGCGGAGTGCTGCGGGGGGGGGCTGTACTATCCATCCGGTTGCTGGTGTGGGTGTGGGGCCTTTCATGTGCAGGCGCAAGGTCATGGCAAGGACCATGCCGGGGGGGGATAGGGTATAGGCGGCCACCCAGTCCACAAACTGGCGTAATTCTGCATTTAATGGTGGAAGTTCCAGCCGTTCGGCCACCGAGCGCAGGCGGGTGTCCGCCACGGTTTTACCGGAAGGGGGGCGGGCCAGATCGGGGG
>JBDNSL010000153.1:0-4118 GCA_047719095.1 Acetobacter sp. | reverse complement strand
GCACAGCTGGTGAAGATTCGTATAACAGCCAGCTGCGGGAGCGCCCCCCCCGACCAAGACCGGGGACAAAGCAGAAAACAAGGCCGGGGATGACCAGGATTCCGGCGCGAACGAAATTTACCGGCTGGAAGCCATAGGCCACGTCCATATTTTTACCCAGACCGATCAGGCATGGGGGGACAAGGCCGTCTATGACATGGACAAGGCCGTTCTGGTCATGACCGGCAAGGCCCTGCGCCTGACCACACCACAGGACGAGCTGACCGCGCGGGATTCCATGGAATATTACTCGCAACAGCATGTTTCCATCGGTCGTGGCAATGCAACCGTCACAACGGATGACCACAGGCAGATCCGGGCCGATGTTCTGGTCGGCTACAGTGCTCCGGTCGATACCCCAAAGACCACAACCCCGGCACCAGCCAAGGCCGATGGCAAAACCGATACCAAGGCGGACGACCCCTTTGCTTCGGGCACGACCAAGCTGGAAAAGGTGAATGCCTTTGGTCATGTCTGGGTCCGCACCCAGAGCGAAATTGTAACGGGCGAGCGCGGGGTGTATGTGCCTGATACAGGGATTGCCCGCGTTGTGGGCAACGTACACATTACACGCGGGCCAAACCAGATTCAGGGTGCTGCGGCCATTATTAACATGCACACGGGCATTGCCACCATGACCGAACGCCCGGGCAGCCGGGTAAGCGGGCTGGTTGTGCCCAACAATGGCGATACATCGGACAGGAAGTAACAATGAACCGGGAAGTAAGCTGGACGTCCGAGGAAATCGTGCAAGAAGAGGTCATTGGTCCAGAACCCATTGACCTGAGCGCCCCCCACAGACCGGGACACGGCCTGATCGCCCATAATATTGGCAAGAGCTATAAAAAGCGCGAAGTGGTTAAAAATGTCTCGATCGAAGTCCATCGGGGCGAGGCGGTCGGGCTTTTGGGGCCAAATGGCGCGGGCAAAACCACCAGCTTTTACATGATTGTCGGTCTGGTCCAGCCCGATACCGGCACCATTACACTAGATGGCGCCGACATTACCCAACTGCCCATGTACCGGCGCGCACGCCTTGGCATTGGCTACCTGCCACAAGAAGCCAGCATTTTTCGGGGCCTGAACGTGGAGCAGAACATTATGGCGGCACTGGAAGTGGTCGAACCCGACCCCGACCAGCGGCAGGTCATGCTGGATGGGCTGCTGAACGAGTTTGGCATTACCCGCCTGCGCCACTCCCCCTCGCTCGCCCTGTCTGGTGGGGAGCGCAGACGGCTCGAAATCGCACGCGCGCTGGCCAGCCAACCACACTACATTCTGCTCGATGAACCCTTGGCCGGGATTGACCCCATTGCCGTGGGCGAAATCCGCGATCTGGTCTCCCACCTCAAGGACCGTGGGATCGGGGTGCTGATTACCGACCACAATGTGCGCGAAACGCTTGAAGTGATTGACCGCGCCTACATCATGCACAGTGGGCAGGTGCTGATGCAGGGCGTACCCGAGGAAATTGTGGCCCATGAGGACGTACGCCGCGTCTACCTTGGGGACAGCTTCTCTCTGTAGTTCCGGGTTTAGTGGGTGTGTAGGCCCAAAGGGCCACATGCCACAGCCCTGTGTGAGTGGTTCAGATACGTCGTGGTGGTCGGTAGTGCGGCTATAGCGGGGGGCAGCCCCACCCGCCCTATGCGTCCAGCAGGTTGGAGGGACCTTCCTCCAGAATACTGACCCTATCGCCCACACTGATCAGCCCAGTTTTTTCCACCACCGCATTTTGCGCAAACATAACCCCACCCCGTGCGCGCCTGAAGCTGGCTAGTGTCGCCAGTGGTTCCTTGGGGTTTGGCACCTGTGCTGTATTCTGGTCGATGGATGTCACCACGCAGCGCGAACACGGGGCAAGCACGCGCACGATAACCCCCGCACCAATAGACAGACGTCGCCACCCATCTTCCGCCCATGGCGTATCCCCACCGAGCACAATATTGGCCCTGAACCGTGTCATGGGTACAGCCTGCCCTACGGGCAGACGGGTGTTCAAATCATCCAAAGACGCTGTGTTGGCCAGCAACAGCGGGTAGCCATCTGCAAAGGAGACAGCACGCCCCTCCTCGCCCAACTGGCGGATACGTGCAAGTTCGGGCCTGTGCATCCACACCAGACGGCACGGCAGACCCAGCGCCTGCTCCAGCCATGCCGCCGCCAGATCGCCCGCATCACGCGCCTGAACCTGATCCTTCCAGACCGTAACCATAAGCACGGCCGCCTCCTGATCGGGGCAACGCACCGGGCAGGGGCGCATACGTGCGCAGGTCAAGGTAAGCCCTTCCGCTGTGGGAATGGGGGTGACCAACGCCATGGCGCGGCAGGTACGCTGGGTTATAAACCTGCCATCGGGGTCCACCACCATCCACCGGCGGTCTCCCTCCAAGCCCCAAGGGCTGACCATGGCCGTGGGGGGCGAAAGCCCGTGCAAGCCCTTAACCGGGTAGATATGCAGGCTGGTCACGCACAGCGCGCTCACACCACTCCCTCCGCCTGCCATGCGCTCGGCTGGCCCACTCAGGGCCTGTGGCCCTTAACCCCGGGCAATGGCGGAGGGGGGGCTGCCTCCAGCGCAGGGGCAGGCAGCATGGCTATGGGCGGAGCTGGTGGCGCGGGTGGCTTGGGAAGGGCAACAACAGCGACAGGAATATCCACCCGTTCCATAACAGGGCGTATTTTCTGGTGTGTTACGTGCCACATGAAGCCGCCATACAGCCCCACAAGGGCCAGCAGGCACCCCAGTTTAATCTGCCAGCCCCAGCCACGGGGCATTTTGGGCATATCTGGTGGAGCGGAACGTAAAAGCATGATGGGCAACTCTATCCAGATGACAACGTACAGGGCCTGTTCTGCCTGTGTAGGCATAGGCTGGGGCGGGCGACAAGCCTGCCATGCGGCTTTATATTTCTGTCAGGCCCATCGGCCATGCAACCTCGGGGCAAAGCTCTGCATTATAACTGTAACAAAGGCATGGACAGACACACTCTCCCCATGCCCAAATACCAAGATGAAGCATTGCGGACCCAGACCGCAATGCAACAAAGGCAGGCCGTTGCCACCAGGTGCTGTGCAAACAAATGCCAGTGCTGCCGGGTCTGGCAACCCTGCCTGTCAGTCGCAAGGAACGATGTCCTATGCATATTCAGGTTTCCGGTAAACAGATTGAACTTTCCGACGCCTTGAAACATCGGGTCAACACCCATCTGGGCACTCTTGCGGAACGATATTTTGATGCGGGGTTGCAAGCGCAGGTTACCTTTGGCAAAGCCCGCTCCTTTTTTACATGCGATATCAACGTAAAAGCCGGTCGCGGCCTGATCCTGCGCGGAGAGGGCGAAGCAGCAGACGCCAATGCCGCCTTTGATGACGCAGCCGAGCATATTGCCAAGCGCCTGCGCCGTTACCACAAACGCGTAACGTCCCACGCCCGCTCCACCACCAGGCATGAACTGCCCGAGCGCGCCCGCTCCTACGTGTTGCAACCCGTAGAAGAACACCCCGGTGAGGCCCCCTCCACCACCCCCCAGAAAACGGAGGAGGAGGAAACCTTTGCAACCATTATTGCCGAGCAGCCTGCGGATATTCCCGTCCTGTCGGTAGGGGAGGCCGTTATGCGGCTGGACCTTGCAGGCCAGAGCTTTCTGCTCTTTCGCAACACGGCCAGTCGGCACATCAGTCTGGTTTACCGGCGTGATGATGGCAACATTGGCTGGCTGGACACAGCCCCGCTGGAAGCCAGCCCGACCTGAGCAGCCCTGCCAGCCTGACCCACCCCAACAAAAAAAGGACCGGCGCAAACCGGTCCTTTTTATTGTGTACTGAACAGAACACCTACTGGAGAGAGGCAGGCACCATGTCATTTTGCACAATGGCGCCCCATGCCGTTTCCATGTCATCCACCACGGCCAGAAGGGAGCCATCGGCTGCGTAAATAGCGCAGCCTTCCTCGCCATCTTCCATGGTGGCTGGCCGCGTGTAGGCAACCTTGCTCAGCCCAAGGGAGCGGAACTGCATATCGGAAAGTTGCCGCACATCCGCCACACGTTCGGCCTGCGGCAGGCCAGCTGGCATGT
>JBDNSL010000152.1:0-4149 GCA_047719095.1 Acetobacter sp. | reverse complement strand
GTTGAGGCTGTTGAGGCTGTTGAGGCTGTTGAGGCTGTTGAGGCTGTTGAGGCTGCGGTTGGGCCAGCACAGGCTGGGCCACAAGCCAAAAGGCGGCAACCATTCCCCCGGCTACTCCCCTGCCCCGCACGCGCGCCCTTGGCTGCCCCCACTGCGAAGGCCCGCCATGCCCCAACAAAGAGGGCCGATTCTGCCGCGACAAACGCTTTGCACGCGTGCGTCCTGCGGGCGCAGGCATGGCAGGCCCGGATAGGGGGGAGAGCAATAAATCAGCCCAAACTGGCACGGAACCTTGTATCCTCTGGCATGGGGTGGGCCTGCATCCAACCATGGCAACCCCTGCCTGTGCGCCAGAACCCAACAAAACGAGACTGTATCGTTTCTATGGGCCAGCCGCGGCTGTGTCAAACACAAACCCCCGTGCTGCCGGGCCGCCTTTCCCCCCAAAAACCCGCCACAACGCGTCGCCTTGCACAGTGCGGCGCAACCGGGGCGGCAGCGGGCGGCAGCGGGCGGCAGCGGGCGGCAGCGGGCGGCAGCGGGCGGCAGCGGGCGGCAAGCCGGAGCGGACCATGGCCTTATGTCAAGCAAGGCCGCACCTCCATGCCGCACCCTATTACCAGCAGGCCAAATGCCAGCATGCGAGATACCGGGTGCCGGGGAGGCTACTGGCCAGCGCGGCCTGCGGGCACACACCCGCCCTGCCCCGCTGCCCATTAAGCGCACAGGCAAAGGGCGGTCGAGGAACACCCCCGACCGCCCTTATTGTTGTGCCACACCTGCCAGACGTGCGGCCTGCCCTGTTACCACCAGCCCTGAGGGGACCCAGACAGGCCACCGACTATACTGGCAGGCAACCCCGGCTTGGCCGTGCCCACTGGCTAGTCGGTCTGGCTTACCGCCCTACTGCTCCCCAGTTGGCTACCTTGCTGACAGTCACGCTGGTTTCCATGTTGGGCACCCCTGTCAGCCGCCTTGCCAGCCAGCCTGTTGAGCGCCGTGGTGGCCAGTTGTGTCGCCCAGTTGGGGCAGGCAGTGCGGCTGTCTGCCCCAACCTATACCTCTGCTTTAGCTTCTGCTTCACAGAGGTAGGCGGGTGCTGCCTATTCCATCCACTCCGCAATGTCGGGGCAGGAGCACACAAGGTTGCGGTCGCCGTAAACATTGTCTATCCGGGCGACGTTGGGCCAGTATTTGGTGGCCGGGTTTACACCGGGGGGGAAGCACGCCTGCTGGCGGCTGTAAGGGTGTTCCCATACCTCTGCCGTAACCGCAGCACCCGTATGCGGTGCGTGGCGCAGCACGGACTGCTCGGCTGTAACCGTCCCCTGCTCCACTGCGCGCACTTCTTCACGAATAGCCAGCATGGCATCGCAAAAGCGGTCCAGCTCGGCCTTGCCTTCGGATTCGGTCGGCTCGATCATGAACGTGCCCGCAACGGGAAAACTGACCGTAGGGGCATGGAACCCGTAGTCCACCAGCCGCTTGGCCATGTCATCCACCGTCACGCCCACGTTGTCCTTGATCGGGCGCAGGTCCAGAATGCACTCATGCGCAACCCGCCCCTTGGCCCCACGGTACAGCACCGGATACGCATCGGACAGACGGCTGACAATGTAGTTGGCATTCAGGATTGCCACCTGCGTTGCGCGCTTCAGCCCTTCATCCCCCATCAGGCGGATATACGCCCATGAAATAGGCAGGATGGAGGCCGAACCAAACTGGGCAGCGCTCACGGCAACATCCACCGCCGCATCCGCCGGATTACCCGGCAGGAACGGGGCCAGATGAGCACGCACACCAATGGGCCCCATGCCCGGACCACCCCCACCATGGGGGATGCAGAAGGTCTTGTGCAGGTTGAAGTGGCTGACATCCCCACCATAATCCGCCGGGCGGGCAAGGCCGACCTGTGCGTTCATGTTGGCACCATCCACATACACCTGCCCGCCCGCTGCGTGCACCATGTCGCAGATAGCGCGCATGTTCTCCTCGAACACACCGTGGGTGGAGGGGTAGGTGATCATGACGGTGGACAGGTCGGCTGCGTGGGCCTCCACCTTGGCCTGCATGTCGGCAAGGTCAATATTGCCTTCCGCGTCGCACTTGACCACCACAACACTCATGCCCGCCATCTGGGCGGAGGCGGGGTTGGTGCCGTGAGCGGAGGCGGGAATAAGGCACACATTCCGCGCACCCTGCCCGCGTGCGCGGTGGTAGGCGCGAATGGCCAGCAGGCCCGCGTATTCGCCCTGAGCGCCCGAATTGGGCTGGAAAGACACCGCATCATACCCGCTGATCGCACACAGCCAGCGCTCAAGGTCGGCCAGCAGGCTCTTGTAGCCTAATGCCTGATCGGCCGGAGCGTAGGGGTGCAGGTCGCAAAAGCCGGGCCACGTAATGGGCAGCATTTCCACCGTGGCGTTCAGCTTCATGGTGCAAGACCCCAGCGGGATCATGGTCCGGTCAAGGGCCAGATCCTTGTCGGACAGGCGGCGCAGGTAGCGCAGCATATCTGTTTCGGACCGGCATGCGCCAAACACGGCCTGCTGCATAAAGGCCGACTGGCGCACCAGTGCCTCTGGCACGGTGGAGGCGGCCTGCGCCAGTTTGAGCGCCATATGCCCCATGCGGTCGCGGTCGTTACAGAACACGGACCACACGTCCAGCACGGTCTTGATTGTGCTGGTCTCGTCCAGACTGATGCCAATACGCCCCGCCCCTGCGTTACGCAGGTTCATGCCCATGTCACACGCACGGGCCAAAAGGGTGGGGGCGGCATCGCCCACGTTCAGGGTGATCGTGTCAAAGAACGCGGTAGTTTCTACCGTGGTCCCCAACGCACGCAGGCCTGCGGCCAGTGTGGCGGTCAGCCCGTTTACGCGCCGGGCAATGGCCTTCAGCCCGTCCGGCCCATGGTACACCGCATACATGCCCGCAATAACGGCCAGCAGAACCTGCGCTGTGCAGATGTTGGAAGTCGCTTTTTCGCGCCGGATATGCTGTTCGCGCGTTTGCAGCGCCAGACGGTAGGCGGGGCGGCCCGCGCTATCGACCGAAACCCCCACAAGGCGGCCGGGCATGCTGCGCTTGTAGGCGTCCCGCACGGCCATATAGGCTGCGTGCGGGCCACCATAGCCCATGGGCACGCCAAAGCGCTGGGTGGAGCCAATGGCAATATCGGCCCCCAGTTCACCGGGGGAGGCAAGGCAGGTTAGCGCCAGCGGGTCGGCTGCCATAACGGCAATGGCCCCGGCGGCATGCAGGGCCTCCACATAGGTGCGCGGGTCTGTAATCTGCCCCGAGGAGCCGGGGTACTGGAACAATGCACCAAACACGTCCGCTGCGTTCAGGTCGGTAGCAGGGCTGCCCACCTGAATGGTAAAGCCCATGGGTTCGGCCCGGGTTTTGAGCACGGCAATGGTCTGGGGGTGGCAGTCCACATCCACAAAAAACGTGTTGGAGGCGGATTTGGCAACCCGTTTGGCCAACGCCATGGCCTCGGCCGCAGCCGTTGCCTCGTCCAGCAGGGAGGCATTGGCAATGTCCAGCCCGGTCAGTTCGCTTACCATGGTCTGGAAGTTGAGCAGCGCTTCCAGACGTCCTTGGCTGATTTCTGGCTGGTAGGGCGTATAGGCCGTGTACCACGCGGGATTTTCCAGAATATTGCGCCCGATAACCGCAGGCAGCACCGTGCCGTAATAGCCCTGCCCGATCAGGCTGGTCAGCACGCGGTTCTGCCCTGCCAGTGTGCGCAGGTGCTCCAGCACCTGTGTTTCGGTCCAGCCTTCTCCCAGACCCAGCGGCTGCTTTGCCATAATGGCGGCGGGCAGGGTCTGGGCTGTCAGCGCGTCAAGGGAGGAGGCACCCACCGTGCGCAGCATGGCGGCCTGCTCGTCTGGCGTGGGGCCAATGTGCCGGGCGGCAAAAGCGGCGCCATCGGCCACAAGCCCTGCAAAAGCAGGCAGGTTTTCAACTTGGGAGAACATGCGAGGAACGATCCTGATACAGGCGGGTGAACGCAAAACAACACGAAATGGCCCCACCCTGCCCCGCACAACAAACCCCACCCACCACACAGACCAAACCAACGTAAAAGACAGGCGAAATGCTGGCCCCCCACGGGCGGCGGGGGGGGGTCGCATTGGG
>JBDNSL010000151.1:0-4179 GCA_047719095.1 Acetobacter sp. | reverse complement strand
AGACAAGACGGAAGACGCCCCAACCCCACCCCTGTCGGACGCGCAGAAAGCCCATGTGCTGGGGGCAGAAGCCGCATTATGGACCGAAGTTGTCTCCCCCGACATGCTCGACGCCCGCCTGTGGCCCCGCACCGCAGCCGTGGCAGAGCGCTTCTGGTCGCCTCAGGCGCAGTGTGACGCCACAACCCTGTACCCCAGACTGGCTATTATGGAAGACCGGCTGGAGTTGCTGGGGCTAAAAGCGCGGGCCAACACCCAACGCATGCTGGACCGGCTGGCCCCCGGCGAGACAGAGGCCGCCGAGGTACTGCTTGGCGCGCTCTCGCCCGTGCGCAACTACGCGCATAATCATGAATTTTTGCAGATCCGGCACAAACAGACCGCCACCTTGCAAACGCTGGACACCCCGGCCGACATAGCCAGCCCCGACAGCCTTGATGCTGAAACCTTTAATGCCGAAGCCCAAGCCTTTATCAGCGGGCATACCGAACTGCGCCATGATCTGGAGCGCCAGTTAACGCAATGGGCCAACAACGACAGCGCCTTTGCACGTGTAGCCGCCCATAACGCAGCCCTTACCCCGGCCCTGCCCGCCTCCGCCCAACTGGCCGAACTTGCCCGCGCGGGCCTTGCGGGGCTGGGGGCGGGGCATACCCTTAACTGGCGCGAAAACGCACGCGCAGCCGTGGTTGCGGCCAAAAAGGGCATTGCGGCCTCAACCAGTATTCATGTTGTCACCAACACCCCACAGCCGCCGGGCGACCTGATCCAGCGTATTGTGCCGGGGGTAGAAATTCTGCTCGATAAGGCCATGCCCTAAAAGGGCGTCAATGCGCGCACCCCGTTGCCCCGTGGTGCGCGCGGCCTTACACCTCGCGCGGGAGGCGCTGGGCGAGGGCGTGGATCACTTCTTCCTCGTAATCCAGTTCCTCCTGTAGCTTCCACTCCGTCTGGTCATTAATTTCCTGCTGGGCAACCAGTTCACGCATGGTCTGGCGCTCCGCACGCAGGATTTGCAGGCGCAGGGCCAGCTCCATGCGCGAATGCCTTATGGCATTGCGCCGGTCGGCCTGCGTAATGCGCGGGGTTGCATCCTCCTGCTCCAGCCGGCTCTGGTAGAGCTTGGTCAGGCGGTCAATCACCTCCAGCCGGGCGGCCTCCAGAGCAGCCTTGTCCTCCTCCGTTTCGGGCGGGTTTTCTATAGCGGGCACGGACACGGCCTTGTGCAGCAGGTCAAGGGCTGCGCGCAGCAGCTTCTGGCGGGCCATGTTTTCTTCCTGCGCACTTTTATCCACCAATTCGGCAGGAATAAACTTCAGGCACAGCGGAATAATCACACTGGCAACCAGCAGGGACAACACAATGACCCCCGCAGCAATAACCACCACCGCCTCACGCGTGGGGAAGGACATTGTGCCATCCTCCCCCGTAGGTAGGGACAGCACCGCCGCCAGCGTAACCGCGCCACGCACGCCTGCAAACGTCAGCAGCAGGCTGGCCGCAAGCCCCGTGGGTTCAAACGGAATATGGTTGATCCGGGCCGATGCCCAGCGGCAGGCAATAGAGACCCATATGCCCACAAAGCGCATGACCAGCATAATGCCGTAAATTTCCACCACCAGCATGCCAAGCCGCCACATGCCCACATGGCGGGCCAGCACCAGACTATGCGCGCTTTGCAGCAGGCTGGGCAGTTGCAGGCCCAAAAACAGGAAGATAAGCGCGTTAAAAACATAGCTGACCATGGTCCATACCGTGGTCGATTGCAGGCGGGTGCTGGTGGATGCGTCCTCGATAATGCCCGAAAGCTTGACCACCATGCAGCCTGCAACGGCGGCCAGAATACCCGAGCACCCCACAGCCTCGGCCAGAGCGTACATTAAAAACGGCAACAGCAGCACCAGCACAATCTGGGACTGTGTCTCATCATACCCCGAGCGGGTGAGCATCTTGTTCAGCCGTGCGGCCACCCATGCCACAGCACCACCAATGGCCAGCCCCCCGCACGCCACCAGCAGGAACGTGCCAAAAGCCTGCTGGTAGGAGAACTCGCCCGTAAGCGCATCGGCCATGGCAAAGCGGAAGCAGACAAGGCCCGAGGCATCATTAAACAGCGCCTCGCCCGACAAAAGCTGCAACAGCCGTGTGGGCACGCGCCTGCCCTTGATAAGGCTGGAGACAGCAACCGTATCGGTGGGGGAAAGGGCCGCAGCCAGCGTAAAGCAGACCGGCAGGCTTAAAACTGGCAAAATCCAGTGAATGGCGTAGCCACACAGCAGGGTGCTGAGCACCACCAGCCCAAAGGCCAAAAACAGGATTGGCCCACGCAACTGCCCAAATTCGCGCAGCGGCATACGAAACGCATCTGCGAACAAAAGAGGGGGCAGAAAGACGAACATGAACAGTTCGGGGTGCAGGCGCACATGCATGCCCGCAAGCCCGGCCCCCACCCCGAGCACGATCAGGATAACGGGCTGGGGCACCTTGTGGCGGAACCGCAGGGTGAGCAGGCTGCTGATGGCAGTCAGCAGGAGCAGCAGCAGAATGAGTTCAATTGTCAGCATGGTACATGCCCTTTGCGGGGCTTCGTGTTTTTGTGCAAGCGATTATCAACTTGATCCCGCCTGAAAAAGTGCATGCGCCACAGGTGTGGGCCGCGCCTTACTGCATTGCGGCCTGATAATCGGCCAGTCTGGTCTGCACGTCCCGCGCGATCGTGACTAAAACGGGGTCCTTGCCGGTGGCAATCTGTTTGGCCAGAACCGGTTTGACCTGCGCATGCGCGCTGGCAAAATACCGGATGTAGCGCCTGTCAAACACAGCACCACGTGCGCGCTGCACCCGGCCCATGCGCTTTTGTTCTGCCGGTGTGCTCTGGGGTGTCAGGGTCAGGCTGTGGGCGGTGGCCACCTTGGCCAGACGGGCCTGTATGGCGCTCAGGTCCTTGGCTATGGTCGCGCCAAGGAGTGCCAGGTCACTCCGGCCTGCCTGGGTTGTGGCTGCTTTGGCAAGGCTGATCTGGGCAAGGTCCATAGCATTGAGGGCTTGCACAAAATTGGCATCGGCTACGGTAAATTCCGCAGGTTTTGCCAGTGCAGGCAAAGCCGGGGCGCGTGGCTGTTCGGGGGTGATATACGAACACCCGCCAACCCCGAAAGTCACAACCAACAGGGGGAAAAGCACGCGCGCCTTATGGCGGAACAAAAACGACATAACCGGCAGTTCTCCCTTACACAGCCCAAAAGCATGGCACCGATGTGCCCAATATTGAAAAATGCGTTTGCAATAAGCAAACAGGCTTGTGGCACTTGTCATTTTACACCCACAACAGATGCCACCCACCATGGCCACATACCCTATGATGAAAGCATATAACACGGATGGCAAGACTGCGATTGTTGCATTTATTTGCTACAAAGCCTGCAACGATCATCTGCAATGGGGGTGTTTTATAATACCTGTGATCTCATATTTTACTGCCCCTATGCCATTTTACACTTTAGTTAGCACCTTGCATCCCCCACACAGAACACAGTAGGCTTGGGGGCAAGCATGCCGTACGGGGGCGCGCGCCAAGTCTGGCTGTTGGGATAGACCGTTACATGACCTGTCGTCTTTTGAACTTACTTGCCCTGTCCTCCCTCTGTGTAGGGTTGAGCGGGTGCGGCTATTTTGACTCGCGCGCCGCACACAAGGCCCAGATCACCATGATCGGCATGACATCATACGACCTGCAATCGTGTGCCGGTCTGCCCGCGTCCACCAAGCAGATTAACGATACCACACAGATTTTCATCTATAACGGCACCCAGCCCCAACCCAGTTATGGCGGCTCCACCCTTATCCCCGTGGGGGATATCATGACCACCGTTTCCCAGCTTGGCGGGGGTGGGGGCACCACCTGCACGGCCGTGATCCGCCTTGACCACGACCGGGTGGCCGATGTGCATTATACCGGCAACAATGATGAACTGATCGGCACGGACGGGATCTGCTCCATTATTACGCGCGGTTGCTCCCGCCAGCCCGAAAGCACCATGAACAACTCTACCGGCAGCGTGCTGTTTGGCCCTGTTTCCGCCTTCCGTGAACCCAAAGGCCCCAACCAGTCCGCAGGTTCCACCTACTCCCCGCAGGCGGGCACGGTGCAGCTTAACCCCGACCCCAACTCCCCCGACC
>JBDNSL010000150.1:0-4210 GCA_047719095.1 Acetobacter sp. | reverse complement strand
CTGGCTTTCGCGTTTGAGGCGATTGTAGCGATCCATCTGTTCAAGCATCGTCTGTGTTTCGCTCATGATTTTCATTCCTTATTCTGTTTTTTCTGGTTGCAGGCTGGCGGTTGGGCCTCCCTGCATTGGCTTAGGCAGCAAAACGCCGGGCTGGAGGCGCTCCACTCAGCACCGCGCGAGCGTCGGATGAGCGACTCAGAGAGAGCGTCAGGGGCTTGTCGTGGCGACCATCCCAGCTCAGCCCCTCGCAGGGGATCAGCAGCCCTGCCCTGCGCGCATCCTGATCACGCTGGAAGCACACACGCTCGTTCCCGCCCTCAGGGCGGCAGCAGGGCTGGCCCGCAGGCGCTCCGCAGCCGCGACATGCCATCTGGTAGGCCGGGTCACCATCGGGCCATTCGTGATGGCAGCGCCGGCACGTTACGGAAGCATCCACACAGGCCCAGCGTGATGGAACTGGCTTTTGGGCCGCAGGAGGCAGGAAGGTAATCGGACGCATGGCATTCTCCTTTTCTGAATACCTGCTGCCTGCCGGGACGGCGGCCGTGCGCTCAAACGCGGCGCGCAGCGCCGGGAGCGAAGCCCCACCGTTTGAACGCGCGGCCCCGTTCTGGCAGGCGCGCTTTTTGTCTGTGTTTTTGGGTTTTGATCTTGAACCGACCGCAGTCAGGCGGCGATCCGCACCACCTCAAGGTGGCTATCCAGATGGGCGTTGATCGCTGCCCGTGCATCAGGAGCAGAATCATCCGGCGCAAGAACCTCCCCCGCCTGTTCAAGGAGGGCAGCTTTCAGCGCAACCGTTTCATCGTCCTGACCTTCAGGCTCAGGGGCCGCATCTGTGTCGGGGTTTTCCAACGCAATCCTCTCGGCCTCGTCCGGCTCTTCCAGATCAGGTCCATAAAGTTCTTCTTCAACGGGGATCAGGTGATCAAATTCGCCAGTCTCATCATCATGATCGTCAGTCAGAGAGGACAGTCTTTCGGCTTTACGCACCATATAGGCGCACTTCGCTTTCCAATCCTCGATCGCCGGCCCGAACCCGGCCTGCTCGGGCACCCAACGTCCCTCAGGCCCCACATGCGCCATGATGGCGGTACGCATCTCCTTGCCGGTGTTTCGGGGCAGAAGGTTCAGCGTCTTGCCCGCCTCCATGATACCGGGTTTGCTGAAGCATTTGAGGAAGTCGTCAAAAGCCATATTGGGCATCTGTGCATCCGCGTCGAACAGCAGCCCCATCAGCTGGGCCGTTACACCGCTGCCGCTGTGCTGGCTGACCGTACAATTTGCGACGTTCTTGAGCACAGAAACCGCTTCCTGTCGTAGCAGGGCAGGATCACGGATCAACACGCCTTCGGGAAAGAGCGTGGCCAGTGCGGTCTCCTGCCGGCTCATCTGACCATAAGGCTCACGTTTAGGGGTATGCACGGTGACATTCTTGCCGCCAAGGGCCAGCAGCAAGGCCGCAACCAGATCCCACGGGTCAACATCCTCAACAACAGCGTCGAGTGCTGCATGCAACGCCTGTGTGCGGATCAGGCCGAGCATGGTTAGACCTGTGCCAGAAATAGCCGCCCGCTCTTTAGGCGCAGCAACACTTGCGGGCGCGATGCTGTTCGAGGATGTGGTAACTTCCTGTTCTTCCTCCTCCTTGGGTCGCAACGGGATTTCGTCAATCTTCAGGGTGTTGGGGTTGAGGAAATACCCCATCACATCAGTCTCTTCAGCCTCCATCCAGTGCTGTAGCCGGAGATAGCCCTCTGGGGTGGCCGCCCGTTCATACTCGCCCATTTCCAGCTTGACCCCGCCCTCGGGCAGACAATCAGCCAGCCACTGTTCCTGTGCTGCGGCATAAGCCGAACCATCCTCGGTAAAGCGGTTATCCTTCCCACCTTCGCCAAACAGGTCTTCGGTCCAGACCACGCCACAGGCTTTGGCCATGGCCTCATCAAAGCGGGCATCCACCGCCATATAGCGCGTCTGTTTCAGGAACCGGGCAAGCTCGCGCCAGGGCACGATGTCCTCGGGGTCTTCAGCATTCAGACGATACTCAGCCGGGTCAGCATCGTCCTCAACCATATCCTCAAACATTTCGGCCCATGCCGCGCGCTGCTCTTCCACCGGAGCTGCGGCGATCACCTTCAGGTCGTTGAAGTCCGGACCACGGCCCATGTCGATCGCGTGCAGGATCGGTTCGTGCAGACCCGCCAGAAGCGACAGCCGTTTCAGATAGGCTGGTGTAACCATCAGCGCGCGGGCAATCTGTGCGTCTGTATGCGATTTATCGCGGCGGGCCTTATCGACAAAGCGCCATTGTTCGCTCTGCGTCATCGCCTCGCGGATGATGTTTTCGGAACCAGCCGCCAGAGCATCGAGTTTTTCATCGGCAGACGTCACAATGACGTGCATTTCACGCATTTTCGCGAGGACACAGGCGCGACGGCGGCGATGGCCTGCCACGATCATCAGCTGGCCGTCGGGCAGTTCGCGCACCAGCGGGGCATGCAGAAGCCCCACCACCTTGATGTTATGGGCAAGGCGTCTGTCAGCCTCGACATTGGGGGCCGATGTGCGGGGATTTTGGGGATTGTCGAGAAGGGTTTTCGGATCGACGACGCGCAGTTCCATGGAGAGGCTCCTGATCATGGGGAAAACTGGCAGGCGATTGCGTCTGAGCTGATCTGCTCTTTTTTCAATCTCCTGATGTTTTCCGCGCGGTCGCAGCTTGGGCGGGCGGGCAAGGCCGCGCCGTTAGGCGCGCAACGCCTGGCGCTTGCGCGCCCGCCCAAGCTGTGACAGCCGTTCTTGCCTTTTTATCTTTCGGTTATGTCTGCTTACGCCTACAGATTAGCCAAAAATAATAATTACATGACATAATTGATAGTCTATTTTTGTTTTATCATAAGTATTGGAGGTGGCCGTGAATTTTGGTTTTCCAAATTGCCAACCAGATGTTTGGAATTTCTGGTTTATATTAAAAACCTTTGGTCCTAGCTGTATAGCCGGGTCTATTGCACTGATGGCTCTTTTTGTCGCGCTCACACAAAGAAAAATAGCCGCAAATAAGTATAATTTGGATTTATTTGACAAAAGATATGAAATATACGAAAAACTGAATTCGTTTTATGATTCGCAAATTAACCATTCAGTAGTTCTTAATTATAATTTCTCTTATCATAGTATTTCAAAAGAATTAAAATACATACTTTTGCGTAGTTCGTTCTTATTTGAAAACATATCAAAAAGAAAATTACCTGAGCTTGATCAATTAATAGGAAAAATTGACAAAGAATTCAAATCATTACTCGAAGAAAAATTACCAGTTGAAAGGTATATTAACGAACGGAAACATGCTGTCGCCACGATAAAACAAAATTATCCCGCCGAAATAGCTTCAGACGCATATTCCGCAAAAAAGAATGAAGTGGGCAACCACGAGTTTCAGATTAGAAAAAAAATGCCTGAATTAGAGAATGTTGAAAACAAGATTAAAGAAAATCATGAAAAACTAACCAGTGCATTGTATCGCATTATAATTAATATGGAGAACGAATTATCAGTCCCTCATAAGCCATATTAATACTCGGATATTCCGCTTCCCCTCCAAAGCCCCCTATCCCGGCCCCGCACTTTACCCAAACCCACCACCGGGCCACACCCCCCCGGCAGTAACCAACCGCCCCGGCCACATGTGTCCCAGTTGCGCGGGCCCCAGATCCGGCCGTGCCAGTGCCGCCGCATAGACCCGGCCCCTGTCTGCAAACTGATGAAGCCCGCACTCACGCTTCATGGTGCAACCAAACGTCTGCTCCAGCACAGCCAGTGCGTCAAAACGCTCGGGCATGATGTGCCGCAAAGTTGAGGCCTGATCCACACTCATGAACACGCATAGCGCACAGGAGAGCCGCCCGAAACCAAGCTGGTAAGGAAGGGCCGGGATAATGCCATACCTTTGCAGGATGGCCCAGACCTGCGCCTCGCTCCATCCATGTACCGGCCTGTAATGATCGACATGCCTGCACCTGCGCCGACTGTCGCGTGTGTCCGTGCGATGCGGGCCAAACACCGCGTAACGGGCACGGTTCGGACTTTCCTCGGCCCGTTCCCCAGTTACGAACAGCGTGCGGCTCCCCAAAAACCGATCCTGTGCCCGCAAGCCCATGTCGGCCACATCGATCTTGGCGGTCGCACTGCAATAGCGCGTGCTGAGGCT
>JBDNSL010000149.1:0-4244 GCA_047719095.1 Acetobacter sp. | reverse complement strand
AGAACGGACAGAACCACCCGCACCCGCCCCGGCTCCATGCCCCCCGCCCGGGGGGCTGGGGCATGCACCAATGCGGCTGTCAGGCACTGTGTTAGCGTTGCCATTGTTCCTACCTGTTAAACCGTTTGACCAAAGCCATTTCCAGCAGGTTTTCAAAATCCTCGCTGTCGTACACACTTTGTAGCTCATGCAGGCTGGCCAGCCCCTCGGTCATGACCAGCGCGTGACGCGCACTTACATTGGGGCATTGGGCGGCGGCGCGCCGGGTTCCGTCTGGAGCAGTGCCGACAGAAGGGAAAACAACGGGCCGACGCCTTTGAAAAAATCCACATGCAGGGCAAATGCTTCCTTCTGGAGCCAGCCTACGGTGGGAATTTCCTCCAGATCGCTTTCATCCAGCGGGCGGCGCACGGCGGGGTTGCGCGGGTCTGGCTGAACACTCACACACTGCATAAGCCGGGCCAGAAGTGCGTCCATGCGCTCGGGGTCCATCGCACCAAAAATGCCAATCCCTACTGCGGCCAGCCCCGCCAGCCCCGCGTCCTCCTCCAGCCCCGGAATATCCGCCCCCGAGGCAATGGCCGCCTGCAGGCAGTGCCGCCCCCACTGGTCCGCCGCCATGGCGGACATGCGGGTCAGAACAAACACCTTGCCGTAGTCGGCCCCTTCCATGGGCACGCTCACACTGTGCTGACGCAGGGCCATGTTACAGCCCCGCCGGGTAGACAGCCTGCCAGCGCACGGCAAACTGCCGGTCTGCCAGCATACGCCCCGCCGTGGGCAGGGGGGCCATGGCGCGCAGCACACCGTTGACCATGGTGTATTTGCGGCCTGTGGAGGTCAGGGTAATTTCCGCCCCCAGACGGTAAAGCGTGCGCGCGGTCTGCTGCGCGGTCATAATGGCTTCAAACACCACAACGCTCTCGCTTGCGGCGGAGAGCACAATGGTCTGGTCCACCGGTTCGGGCACAAAGCCCGCGTTCAGGTAGCCATCCATGGACATCTGGGTTTGCGCGCAGTTCTGCTCGGCCACCTCCCACGCCCGGTCTGTTGCAAAGTTTTTGAGCGTGACAGGCGCGTTGTAAAGGCCGGACACGGTAATGGTGAAAATGGCATTGGCTGCCGAAATATCGAGCGCCATGGTTACTGCACCTCAACACTGTTCAGGGTTATGGCCTGCACGCTCTGCCCGTCTGCGTACCACAGGCGTGCGGGCGGGGTTGTGCGCGCCACACGAAAAGACGCAGGGGCCGTGGACACATTGGGCATAAAATACCACCCCCGCGTGGCCACGCTGTCTGCGGCAGTTGCCACAGCGGAGGCGTTGTTGATCTGCTGTTTTTGTGCTGTCCCCAACGCCACACCGGGCTGAATGGCCCCAAAGCCCAGAGCCTGCGTAATGGTGCCCTGCACGGCGGCGGCCACAAGGGTGTCCCCTTCCGTGTTGTACGGAATTTGCCCGGTGTTGAGCAAAAGGGTGATCAGGTCCGAAGTCAGGCTGGCGTTAAGCCAGATCTGATTGACGTAGCTGTCTGCCCACAAAAACGGGCCGGACACACAACCGGGGCGCATGAACTGGAACGTGCTGGAGGTATTGGCGTAGGCACCGTAAAAATTGTAGCCATTATCCAGCAGGGTTGCAGCGGTGGTGCCATCCACCACAGGCGGAATAACAAGGCCCGAGCCATCCTGCACCATGGCAAGTGTCTGCCGCCCTGCCGTGGTCCCGAAGGAGAGGGAAGCCATCCACCCAAGGCACAGGGCCGCACTCAGCGGGTCGTTATACACAACGCTCACCCCGCTCAGGTTCTGGTTTTTCAGCCACACGCCAAAGGCTGTGGTGCTGTTCTGGGTGGTGGCCTGCACGTCCGTATCCCACAGCACGGCCCACAGGGTGTTACCCTGAAGGGCAACCCACTGGGCAAGGGCCTGCTTGTCGGCAAGGTCTGGCTCAAAGGCTGGGGCTAGGGCGTTCCATGCCGCATTGGTTGCGCGCAGGGTGGTCATCTGTTCGGCCACACTCTGGCCGGTGGCGGGGTTGGTGTAGCCGCCAAACAACAGGCGTGCGGGTGTCATAACCGCATTGGTGTAGCCTGCAAAATACACACACGCCATCTGGTATTCTACGGACTCCATACCAAACGCGCTGCCCACATCGGCAGCAGTGGTAAAGTCCTTTACAGTGCCTGCGGGCACAACGGCGGCGTTGGTGCTCAGCACAAGGCCGGTCAGCGCGTTCAGGCTGCCCGCAGCCCCCAGCACTCCGGGGGCGACCTTGACAATGGTGGAAATGGGAATGCCAGCCACAGCGTTACTCCTCTGGCGGGTCGGCGGCATCGGCACTGAGTGCGATGGCCGACAGCGTTGTTGCAAAATCCTGAGCAATACTCAGGCAGAATGTAACCTGCATGTGCAGGGTTACAGTCCAGTTTTCCTCGTACTGGTGTTCGGCGTCCCTAAAGCCGGACTGGGTGGGGGCGGCCACATCCAGCGGGGCAAGCTGGAACGGCCCGCCCGCAAAAAATGCACCTGCGAGCGGGTCTCGCCACAGGGCGGCTATGGTTTGTGCGTAGCCGCCAGCCCCCGCCCCAAATATGCCAAGCTGGAGGCCAAGCCTTACAGGTTCGCTCACCTCACGCGTGGTGGCGGTGTAGTACCAGCCATTTGTGGCAAGGCGGGTGCGTTCCACCAATGTTATGGTCACAAAGGGTGCGGGTGGAGGGGCTACGCGGTTCTGCTGGCCCTGCACCACCTGCACGCAGGCGGGCAGGTGGCTGACCAGCCAGTTCCGCACCGCACCGTACACCTGCGTGTCGGTCGGGGTTATTACGCAGGCGGGCTGCTCTGCCGGGTTACCAGAACCTTGGACCATTCCCCCTCCCCCCACTCTTCAAGGCACTGGGTTATCAGCCAGTCCGCGCCATAAAACTGCAAAATATCGCCCCCACACTGCAACGCTCTGTTCAGTGCCCGCGCAGCAGCAGGCAGGTACACCACGCGCCTGTCCGCCTGCTGGGAGAGGTTTTGCACCTGTTGCAAATCCTCCCCCGCTATGGCCTGCACCTCTATTTGCAACGCCTGAGCGGTGTAGGTGGGGGTTTGGGTGCCATCGGGGTTGGTGGTGCTGCCCGTGCTGGCCAGCAGGGTTGCTGCCACACTGGGGTTAATGGCCCCACTCAGCCGCCCGGCCAGTGCAAAAATCTGCATGGGGCCTCCTTCTGTTCCGTAAAATTAAGGCCATATCCGTGGGATTTGCGGCCCACCGGGCAGGTAGCGCGCCTGCCGCAACCCACGCGTGGCAGCCCAGAAGGCCGCCCCGTACTGGGTTTGGGCAAACCACGCTGCCCGCTCCGAAGCAGGGGCGTAGTCGGTTGTGACCGAAACACTGCCCCTGCTGGCCGAGGCCACGCGCCCCACCAGCCCCCCGTTACCCCCCTGCTCGGGCGGTAGACCAAGGGTTGCAATATGGGCCACCAGCAGCCCCAGCAGCAGTGTGCGCCTGCCCACATCACGCACGGGGCTTGTGGGGGTATTGGGCAGGTAGAGTGTGGCCTGCTCAAAACAGGCCTGTGCCTGTGCCGCCCCCACATTGGCCGCAAGTGCGCCAAAGTTTGCAGACCACGCCGCGTAGTCAAACACGACCACGCCCGGTGTGGCCGAAGCCCACGCGCTACCCACCACAAGCGCAGACGGGGCCGGGGTGGTTGCCCCAGCCCCCGCCAGAGTAGTGCCTGCCGGGGTGGTGTCCGCTGCGGTGTTACCCGCAGCAGTACCCGCAGCTCCGGCAGGGGCCACTGTGGCCGTGTCCGGTGTGGCCCCGCCCGATGTGGTGGTGCCCGACATTAGGCGACATCCTTGGCAAAGGGGGTCACGCCGGGCAGGCTGGCAGGCTCCAGCCCTTCCAGCCCGCTACGGTGCTGGCCGCGTTCGGCCAGTTCTGCCGCTGCGTCCCGCTCGGTGGGCTGGGCAAAAATCAACCCGTTTTTGAGCGGCAGAAAATTGGGGTTTTGTGCGCGCCATGCCTGCCAGAAGCTGGCATCCACCTGCGTGCGCCCGCCCATGCCCAGCAGAAGGTTGTCCCGCCCGTGGTAGCGCGGGTCGGCCTTGGCCCCGTTAAGCCGCACACTGGCGGTGGGCATGGGGGGGGCCATAACCGGGTTGGCGGCACTGGCGCGTGCGGCCAGTGCGTCCGTGTCATACAGGTCCAGCACAAGCCCTGCGGGCATGCGGCAGATAACCGTAAC
>JBDNSL010000148.1:0-4258 GCA_047719095.1 Acetobacter sp. | reverse complement strand
CGCTCAGGCGCAGCGCATCGGAGCGCAGGCGGCGGTCCAGCACAAAGGCGGTAATTTTGAACCGCTCATCATGCGTGGCCGGGGGGGTGTACCAGTCTGTCAGGATAATACCGCCCTCGGCATCGGCTGTGGCAACCGGCATGAAGGAGAGCGTATCCAGCGAGGCGCGCCACAGATAGGCGTTTACGCCGCCTTTAAGGCTGGCCTCCCCGCCCGATGCGCCCCGGTCTTCAACCAGCAGGTGGTTGTGCGGGGCGGTAATACCGGTCTGGGAGCGGTCAAAGAGAGAGCATGCGCTCAACAGGCTGACACCGGCCATGGCTGTGGCGGCGGTCATCCATTTGCGGAGTGGCACGGGGTGGGGGCGACTTGCAGCGGCATGGCTGGGCATGAGACGGCGAAGCATGGCGTTGATGTGGCTCCTTGGCACGTGGGTATCCGTCTTTCCCGGTCCGCCGGATAAAAAAGAAGTCAGGTCTGGCTGGCGGCACAGGTGGTCCTGTCCGTCTTCATATCCTTTCAACTCTTTTCCGCCAAGCGTCTGCGTGGCCCCCATGCGCTGGCGGGGTGGTGGCCTGCGCGCTGGCCGGGGTGTTCAGGGTTGTGGCAGGTGCAGCGCGCGGCAGAGTTTTTGCACCATGGCGGGGGGCAGATATCCGTAATGCCCCTCCACGGCCTTGCAGGTGAGCGGGGTTTGCAAACGGTGCAGGCGCTGGCGGTAATCCTGCGCTAAAGACTGGTGCCCCAGCATGTTGGCCGCGGCAAGGGCGGGCACAAGAATGGCTGAACGGTCCGCCGAGGTGGCCAGAATTTCCCGCGCGAGGCGCAGGGTTTCCTCGTGTCGGCCAGCCAGAAAACACGACAGAATAAATTCCTGATCGGGGGCGGTAAAAAAGGGTGCGGTGGGGGCAATGCCAAAAAAATCGGTGTAAATATGGGCCGCAGTCACCGCGTCCCCCCGGCACAGGGCGGCCAGCCCGTCCTGCATGGCCTGTATGCTTGCGCGGGAATCGGTGGAGAGGGTGATATGTGTCTGCTCCAGCAAGAAGCGGGCTTCCGCCGGCTGGCCTGCGTAAAACAGGACTGCGGTCAGCATGTAGTGGACGGCCACATTGTCGGGGAACAGGGCAAAGTTGCGCTTGAGCATGCCCAGCAGGGGCTGGACAAATTCGGCCACAGGCATGCTCCACTCCTCATACATACGTAAGAGCAGGTAGTGCGTGTGAACAAAAAACAGGAACGGGTTGTCGGGGGCGCGTTTTTCCGCCTCGGCAAGCAGGTGTTCAATGGTTGTGTTCTGGGCTGCGTCCCGGCGCAGGCTCATGCTCAGGGCGCGCAGCCCCAGCCCGAAGGCGGACAGTTCGGCCACAGGCCGGTGGGTGACCCTGCGGGCTTCGGCCATGAACAGGCTGAACAGAAGGACCGAGGCAAAACGGTTGGCAAGGCCGCTCAGGGTGCTTGTGCTCAGGTGCAGCCGGTGGCCCCATACAATGGTATTGTCCAGGCGGGTGTCAAACGCCTGTAACAGGCAGGTGGCCTCGTCCTCGGTGCTGTTGATAACGGTTATGCTGACCAGAAAGTCCCATCGCCCACGGGGGGAAAGGGTGTGCAGGGGTGGGGCTGCAAAGCGTTCGGCCTGCACGCTAATGTCCATAACCCCGTGCATGGCCATGTCCAGCCCCAGTTCGCTGCGGAACTGTTCGGCCAGTGCAACACCCGGCCCCTGTGTGCTGGCATAGCTCAGGAACACCGTAGCACTCAGTGGGGCTGGCTCTGGTGCTGGCTGGCTGGTGGTGGCGGGTGTGACCTGTGGGGATATGGCGGGCGAGGGCCGCGCCGCCTGTGCCGTATGGCGGTGCATGGCCCGTAGCTGCGCGATCAGGCGCATGGTCTGCTGGCCCGGCGTGGTGCCAAGGGTGTTTTCAAATGTGCGGAGGCATGTTTCGGCCCCCAGCAGGGCGGCCCCTTCCTCCTTGTTGCGAATGGCGGCCAGAATATGTGCCCGCCATGCCCCTTCGTTCAGGGGGTTCAGGCGTAGCAGCCGCTGTGTTGCGGCCATGGTGGTGGCCGCATCTGGCGTGCTGGCCAGCAGGGCTTCAAGCTGTGCGGTCTTGTGGTCCAGCAGGCGGTTGCGTTCTTCCTCCAGCCAGAGGGCAAAACCCGGATCAACCGCACTCAGGTCCTCCAGTAGCGGGGGCAGGGGGTTGGGCAGGTCCATAACCGTCTGGGCGGTGGTGCGCAGGACATGCTCGGTATCAATGTCGGTCAGGCCGGGGCGGATGGCCAGTGTGTGGCGCTGCACGTCCAGCACCTCTGGCCCTAGGGGGGAGAGAATATCCATCAGCCGATGGATTTCCTGCCGCAAGGAAGCGCGGGCCTGCTCGGGCGCACGCGTGCTCCACAGCAGCTCGGCCAGCCGTGTGCGGGCAACAGGCCGCCGGTTGGACAGGGCCAGAATGGCCAGCAACGCCCGGGTTTTGGTGCCGGTGGGCAGCAGGGAAAGCCCGGTGCTGGACAGAACGCGCATGTGACCGAGCAGAAAAATATTCAGCAAGGGGCGGTCTGGTCGTGTGCTCTCATCGTTGGGGGTGGCGTGCATGGGCAAGTCCGTTGGTTACCAGAGCTTAGGTACCGGTCACGAACATTAAAGGTATTCACGCCGGTCGGGAGGAATGAGTTTGTCAGCTTTCCCTGTAAAAAGAATGTTTTAGCAAAAAGTAAACATGACAGTCATGTAATATTTCAGGGTGTTATGGCAATGCATGAAAGCCCCTGCTGGCGCAAGGACGAGCAGATTGTATCGGTCTGCCCCGAGGGCAGCCCCGCAAGTCGTGTGCGCCAGACGGGGGCGCGGCCTGCGGGTGTAACCTTTTCCACCCGGTTGAGGGCATGGCTGAGGGCGGGGGAGGACTGCCGCGCAAGTGCTATGGCGTGCATGGCCCGTGTGGGGGTGGAAAAAGCCCCGATCTGGATAACGGCATTGCCCGTAGCCCCCGTGGAGCGCCAGACAATGGCGGGGCCAGCCAGCGGGGTGGTGCTGACACTGCGGTACTCGGGCTGGTAGCCTGCGGGTTGTGCGCTGGTGCTGCGGGTGTTGCCTGTTGGGGCAAACATGGCCTCCGCTATGGGGGTGTCCGATGCTGCGGGGCTGTCATCCCCGGCGGAGGGTGGGGGCAATGTGTCATCGGCAAGTGGGGGGGCACTGGCGGGGCCGTCGGGCAGGGTGCCGGTCTGGGCCAACTGTATGGGGGCCTGATCGGGCAGGGTTGCAGGCTGTGCTGGCTGGGAGCTTGCGGGCACGGGGTCGTTCAGGTGTGGGGTAATGGCGGCCATGTAGGCGCGGGCATAGCCGGGCAGGGCCGCCCCACGCGAGCGGTGGTTTTCCATGCATTGCGGCCCGCAGTTATACGCGCCCAGAAAGTCGGGCGAGCCAAAGCGGTCATACAGTTCGCGGATATAGCCGCTGGCGGCCATAATGTTGTCGTGGGGGTTATAGGGGTCGGAGCCAAGGTGGTAGCGCTGGGCAAGCTGGGCATAGGTGTCGGGCTTGATCTGCATAAGCCCAACCGCACCATGGACGGAGCGGGTCAGGTGCCCGTTCATGTACTGGTGCCCACCCGATTCCTGCTGCATCACGGCCCGAATCCACGATTGGGGAACGGAAAACCGGTCCGAGGCTTCGCGGATATACGGCCCCCACGGGTTCAGGGCTGACCCCGGGGCATTGTACGATGTTTTGCCCGGTCCAGCGCAGGCCGACAGCACGGCCAGCCCGCCCAGAGCGGTAAGGGAGAAGGCCCTGCGCCAGACGCGGCGGTCCACACAGGTAAAGGCACGTACCAGCATAATCCCATCGTGCCCTTTTGGGCGGGCGGATGCAAATAGTCTTGCCGTGCAGGGGGTTGGCTTTGCTGGGGTTATTTGCCCCGCTTGCGCATGCCTGCTGTAATATCGTTCATAAGGTCGGGGTTTGTCCGGCGGATCTGTCCTGCGCGCAGCACGCTGGCTGCGGTGTAACGGGGCCGGGTTGTCCAGTTTTCCAGAAACTGAAGGTCGGACAGGGTTTCTGGCCCATACTGCCTCAGGGTGTTCAGGGCGGCGGGGGTAGTAATCCCTGGCGTGGTGCCGGGTTTACGCAACATGGTATAAATCCTGTAAGTTAAGCGGTTCGGCTATTGACTGTTGCGCAAGTGTGCCACCTGGGCATCTGGCGCGGGGTCTTAGAACACCCACAATGTGTCAATTTCAAGCGCTAAGC
>JBDNSL010000147.1:0-4284 GCA_047719095.1 Acetobacter sp. | reverse complement strand
AGCGAGACGGACGGTATTTCCACCAAGCAGAAAAGCCAGTTCATGCAGGCCGATGCGCGTGGCAACCTGTCTTTTGTTGGCAATATCCGCCAGCTTCCCGCTTTCAAGGTGCTGAACCTGAATGCGGACTGGCCCATGCGGGGGCAGTTTTCCGTTATTTTTTGCCGCAATGTCGTCATTTATTTTGATGAGCCCACGCGCGAGCGTCTGTGGGGCCGACTGGCTGAAAAGCTGGAAAAAGGTGGTTTTCTGTATGTTGGTCATTCGGAAAAAGTGGCCAACCCCCGCCGATGCGGCCTGGAGCTGGTTGCTCCGACCATTTACCGGAAGGACAGCTAGTTTATGGCGCAGCCCGTAAAAGTTCTCATCGTTGATGACTCCCGCACCATTCGGGCGTTGATCAAACGGTCCTTTGCGCAGAACCCGGATATTGAAGTGTGTGGTGAGGCCGCAAATCCGCTGGAAGCGCGTGACCTGATTATTAAGGACCAGCCGGACGTTATTACCCTGGACGTGGAAATGCCGGGGATGAATGGCCTCCAGTTTCTGGAAAAAATCATGCGGATGCGGCCCATCCCCGTTGTCATGGTGTCCAGCCTGACAGCCAAGGGAGCGGATACGGCCATTACGGCGCTCCAGATGGGGGCGTTTGACTGCTACCCCAAACACAACGTGGCTCCGGGGGAGGATGCGTTTGCAGGCCTTGGGCGGCTGGTTGTGCTGGCGGCCCGTTCGCAGCCGGTCTCGCGCATTCAGCGGCGCACGCCTCCTTCCCCGGTGGGTCACGTGCAGACCACGTGGGGCAATTCGGTGGACCTTGTGGCGATTGGTTCGTCCACCGGTGGGGTGGAGGCGCTGGAAGAAGTGCTTACGGGGTTTCCGCCAAAAAGCCCGCCGGTTGTTATCTGCCAGCATATGCCTCCGCTGTTTACCGCCAGTTTTGCAAATCGGCTCAATCAGTCCATGTCGGCACTCTCCATTGCCGAAGCGCGGGAGGGAGAGGTGCTGCAACCCGGCATGGTCCGCATTGCCCCCGGTGGGGACCGGCACCTTGTGGTCGATAATGGCGGCGGCAAATACGTGACACGGCTGATCAGCGGTGCGCCGGTCAGCGGGCACTGCCCCTCGGTGGATGTGCTGTTCAAGTCTGTCGCCAAACATGCCGGGAGGAATGCGCTGGGAATCATCCTGACCGGCATGGGGCGGGATGGCGCCGAAGGACTGCTGAGCATGCGGCAGGCTGGTGCCTATACAATCGCGCAGGACAAAACGTCCTCAGTTGTTTATGGAATGCCACGGGTTGCGGCGGAAATTGGTGCGGCCTGTCAGGTTGTGCCACTGCGCCAGATCAGCTCTGCGGCCATGGCCATTCACACGCGCTAACTGTCACAAAAAGGACGGCTTTGAACCGTCCTGTCTATCGGCTGCCGGTCTTTGATGGCTGGAATTGAGACTAGGAATAAGGGGGAGACAAATGCCTGCCGCTTCACAAATCAGGGCTTTGATCGTTGATGATCAGGCTTCTATCCGTCAGGTTCTGGCCAACAGCCTTGCAGAAATTGGTTTTACCAATATTGCCCAGCGCAAGGACGGTAAGGAAGCTCTGGAATATCTGGACCAGAACCCCACGCATCTGGTTATTTCCGACTTTAACATGCCGGTTATGGATGGCCTGGCCCTGCTGCGCGCCGTGCGGAGCAACCCAAAAATCCAGAAAGTGGCGTTCATCATCCTGACCGGCGAGGCCAGCAAGGATCTGGTGCAGGAAGCGGTCAAGGCTGGTGTTAACAACTTCCTTGCCAAACCTTACACCGTAGCCAAGCTGCGTGAGGTTCTGGAAAAGGTGTTCGGGCCTATCAAGTGAACGACCACTCCGTAGTTAAAACGGTTATTCAGGGAGAAGTGGAAATTTCTGGCGATCCGTCAGTGGTTTTTGCAACACTGCTTGGGTCCTGCGTTTCGGTTTGTATGTTTGACCCGATTGCGCGTGTCGGTGGCATGAACCATTTTCTGCTGCCAGACGGGGGGGAAGGCCATTCAGACACAGCCATGCGGTTTGGCGTAAACTCCATGGAAATGCTGGTCAACGGCCTGCTCAAGGCCGGTGGGCAGCGTAACCGTCTGGCGTGCAAGGTGTTTGGTGGTGCTGCCGTTGTGCCCAGTCTGGGCCGCATCGGGCAGGAAAATATACGGTTTGTGACCAATTATCTGGTGGGTGAGGGCATTCGCTGCGTGTCCCAGAGTCTGGGGGGCACATTGGCCCGGCGCATCCGCTTCTGGCCGACCACGGGTCGCGCACAGCAGAAGCTGGTGCAGGACGTGCAGGGTATTGGCAAGCAGGAAGTCGCCTACAGCCGGCGTGAGGCTGAAGCAGAGCGGAAGTGGACCAAGGAAGCCAGTTCCGAAATTGAACTGTTTTAAAGAAGCAGAGCCGGAGAGGATCAATACAATGGATGTCGTGCCCCAACCGCGCCCTGCTGAGGCCAGAATTGAACGCAGCGTACTGGAGGTTATGGACCATCTGGTGGCCTTGCTGGATGAAACCTGCCAGGATTTTGAGGGTGTGCAGCGTGTGGTGGGCGAAAACATGGCCGCATCACCCCTGAGCGATCAGGATGTGCAGGTTCTGCAAAAGCTGGATTCCGCCACCCAGACGGTGGAGGCGGTTTCCACTATTCTTAAAAACCTGATCACCAGTGGTGGGCCGTGCGTGGGCCAGAGTTTGGATGTGGCCGCTCTGAGCCGGGGCGTAAAACTCAGCCATGTTGTTCAGGTTCTGCAAAATGGCATAGAGGCCGAGCCTGAGTGCCATTCTGGCGAGGTCGATCTGTTTTAGGCCCGTTGGGTGTTGGCGCTTTTAACCAGCGCCAGCCCCCAGCCAACCATAAGAAAAGCCCACCCTGCGGTCCGCTCGGTAAATAACGAACTGGTTGAGGCCAGCGGCCAGAACATCATGCAGAGTGTAATAAAAAGCATGGACAGCATAAGGTCCTTGCTTGCCACGGCTGCAAGCAAAAGCTTTTTCAGCCAGATCAGAACCATGCACACAAAAAGCACAAGGCCGGTTAATCCGGCTGTGGTTGCAATTTCCAGATAAATATTGTGCGGGTGAATGTTGCACCCCACAACCGGGTCCATGCCCGCCATAAAGTGGTTAAGCTGGGGCATACCGTAAATATACACGGCATCGGCGCAATGCCTGCGAAAACCATCAAACCCCAGCCCAAACAGCGGGTGTGCATAAACCATGTTTGTGGCGCGGATATAGATCTGCCCGTAGGGGGAATGTGGAAAATCCCTGATCTGCTCCAAAAAGTGCAGAACCAGCTTGTTATAGGCCGGGGGGGAAAGAACAGGCAGGCACGCCAGCCCGCCCATGCCAATAAGAGTGGCCAGAATAACAGGCACACGGGTGGTCCGGATAAGTATGGCGCAGATAAAAAAGCCAAAAAAGACCAGCAGCGCAGGCATTCTCTGCCCCACAATAACCATGGTCAGCAGCAGAAAAGACATCATGCCCAGTGCGGTTATTTTTTTGGAGAGTGCTTTATGCTGCATCATGCGCATGGGGTAGATCATCAATCCGGGGAACATGATGACCATAAGCGCTGGCCCGGCGCGGGGGCTAAAAAACGGGCCGGTCAGCGCGCCATCCCCCCACCTTGGGTAACCCCAGATGTTCACGCCGAACAGATATTGCTGCCAGCATTCAACCAGCACCCAAAGTCCGGCCAGAGTAACGGCAAAGCTCAGGACTTTCTGTTCTTTCTGCCCCTGAAGCAGCCATTCTTCCAATGCTTTGGCAAAAACAAAATAACGCAGGATTGCCAGTGCTTCCAGCACCGCATGTAAGGAGTGGTCCAGCATGGATGCCAGAACCATAATGGCCCACAGACCAAGTGCAAAAGGGAACCACCCTTGCAGGAGCGGTCGATAGTTTTTTTTGAAAACAGTGTGGAGCAAAAAGCTGATTGCAATAAACGAGATAATAAAATCCGCTATGGAACGGCCACGCAATTGCAGAAATGGAAGGAAAAAGAAAAGCGCAAAAGCTATTTTTTTTAAATGCGTATCAAAGAAAACAGGCATGTTCTTTAGGATCATTTTTGTAGCGCTCCAATCATTTCAACAATAAAATACTCTGTGTGGGAAAGCTATTATTAAATAACCCGAAGAGCAGGCCGTTGCTGTATGGTACAGTCCGGTGCACAACTGGAGCACTGCCCATATGGACGTGTCCCGGTTTAGTTCCGGACCTTGGGTTATCTGTTAAGCGGCGTTGCG
>JBDNSL010000146.1:0-4318 GCA_047719095.1 Acetobacter sp. | reverse complement strand
AACTGTCCTACGACATGGTGGAGGAACGCGGCAAGCAGGCGGCCACCAACCTTAAGCCGCTCTAAGCAGAGCGGTTCGGGGTCAGGCCGGTCAGTCTTGTCCGGCCTGCTCCGACAAAAATGCGGTAATCTGGCGTGTGGTTTGCGCAAGGCCACACCGCTCCACGGCGACCCCATTGGGGAAGGCGCTTAAAAGCCTTGTGGGTGTGCGTCGGTCCAGCAGGACAAACACCCCCCTGTCCGACTGGCGGCGGATCAGCCGCCCAAAGGCCTGCCGCAGCCTTAGCCGGGCTATGCGGTCATCAAACCCCTTTGGGTCTCCACCAGACAGGTGAATGCGCCGCTCACGGTGCAGAATATCCGGCCGGGGCCACGGCACACGCTCAAACACAACCAGACGCAGGGCATTGCCCGGAACATCCACCCCATCGCGCATGGCGTCCGTGCCCAGTAGGCAGGCGTGCTCCTCGGTTCTGAAGATATCGACCAGCGTGTTGTTGTCCATCGCATCCACGTGCTGGGCGTATATGGGCAGGCCCTCGCTCTCCAGCGTGGGGGCTATGCGCTCGTACACACCCCGTAGGCGGGATATGGCGGTAAACAGCCCAAGCCCCCCCCCGCCAGAGGACTGGAACAGGGTGCGAAAGGCCGCAGACAGGTCCACAATGGAACTGTTGTCCACGTCCGTTACAATAAAGGCGCGGGTCTGCTTGGCGTAATTAAACGGGCTGGCCAGACTGGCGCGCAGGGCGGGGGAGGGAAAATGGTTGGCCCCCGTGCGGGCCTCGGCTGCTTCCCACGCTGTTTCGGCCTCGTCACTCTCGTTTGCGGCTCCCTGCTGGTCGCGCAGGGTGGCCGATGTCATGAGCATGCCTTGGGCGGGTACGGCCATAATGCCCGCAAACGGAATGGTGGGGTCCAGCCAGTGGCGGTACAGCCCCACGTCCTGCTCGTTCATGCGCTGTTTTTCGCGCCGTTCAAGGCGGATAAAGTGGACATGCGCTGGCGTGCTGCCCGGCTCTGGTGGCTGGTCAAGGGCTGCGAGCATGGCAATCCACGCATCCAAGCGCGATATGGCCCGGCGGCGCAGGGCGCGGGTCATGGCCTCTATGCGGCCACGGGTGGTGGCGTCCAGCGTGTCCGCGTCCTCTTCCAGCCGGGCTTGCAGGCGCTCTGTCAGGGTCCGCAGGGGTTCCACAATCCGGGCAAGGGCGCGGGCAAGCTGCTGGCCTGCCTCGGCCATGTCGGGGACAAGTGGGTGCAGGTCACATTCCATGGCGGCGTGGATGGCCTGCTTGCCCCCCTCGGCCGAGCGGGCCATGGCCTGCTGGCGCAACAGGCGCAAAAAAGCCTCTGTCGGGTTTTCCATAACCGGTTGATCGGCCGGGGGTTCGGGCGGGAACAGGGTGCTCAGGTCCATGGGTTCTGGCGGTGGCGGCTCGTTTGCCGCTTCTGGCGCCAGCCGGGTGGACCAGCCCGGAGCAGGCAGGGCGGTGGCGGCCAGCAGGGCAGCATCAAGCGGGTTTTCCAGCTTGGGGTGCCCGACCACCAGATCATCCAGCCTGCGCTTTAGCCCGCGTGCGCGTGAGCGCCGCCCTTCCGCTCCCAAAAGCCAGCGCCGCAGTTCCGCTGTTTCCAGCCCGGAAAGCTCGGCGGAAAAGGCGCTGTCCGCCGCGTCGGCCAGATGGTGGCCTTCATCAAACACATAGCGTGAGGGGATGGTGCTTTGCGCCCCGGCCTCATCATCATCACTCATACCAGCCTGTGCGTAGGCGGCCTGTGTCATGACCAGTGCGTGGTTGGCAATGACCAGCGATGCATCATGGGCACGGCGGATGGAGTGCTCCACAAAGCAGCGCTGATAATGCGCGCAGGCCCCATGTATGCATTCCCCCCTGCGGTCGGCAACACCGGCAAGGTTGCCATGGCCAAACAGGTCTCCAAACCAGCCGGGCAGGTCTCCGCCAAACAGGTCTCCATCAGCCGTGGCTGTGGCCCAGCGGGCAAGCATGCACAGGGCAATGGTAATGCCCGCCGGGCGGGAGGCTGCGGTGTTGACGGCCTCTTCCATGTTCAGCAGGCACAGGTAGTTCTCCCGCCCTTTGCGCAGCACCACATGCTGGCGGTGGGTTGCGGGATCTGGGTAGAGGCGTTTTGTTTCCTGCTCGATCTGGCGTTGCAGGTGGCGGGTGTAGGTGCTGACCCACACAGCGCCATCGTTCCGTTCCGCCCACAGGCTGGCGGGGGCTATGTAGCCCAGGGTTTTGCCTGTGCCTGTCCCGGCTTCGGCCAGCACAATGGCGGGGTCGCCCCGCACGGCGCGCGGGGCAAACGCCTCGGTTGACACACTGGCAAAATCGGCCTGCCCGGAGCGGATTTCCGCATCACTTCCCAAAATCTGGGCCAACCGCTCCCGTGCCTCGGCCGGGCTTATGGGGTTGGAGGCGGGAGGAGGGCGCTGTGCGCTCTCCTCCCACTTGGGCAGGTTGCGCCATACGCGCAGGGCGTCGGCTGGTTGTGTGGCCTCTTCGGCCAGTTTGTTGTTGCCGCCCAGTCTGGAGCGGAGGTCTATGGTTTCGGCCACTGTGCCGGTCCATATCCAGCCAGCCTGCCCCAGACGGACGGCAAAGGCTGCCAGAAGTTCAATCTGCCCCGCTCTGGCCTGCCGTGCCAGTTCGCCCAGCAGAATGGACAAAAGGTTGGGCAGCAGGTCTGCTTCCGCGTTGTGAATACTCTGCTCGTCCAGCCCAAGGGCCAGAGCCAGCCCGCGTGGCGTAGGGGCCACTGGCCGGGCGGGAAAGACAAAGGCAAAAAGTTCAAGCAGGTCCAGCCAAGGTGCAGGCTGGCCAGTGGGTGGCAGGTTTAGTTTACGGGCAAGGGCTGGGGCATGCACAACCAGCGGGCATGGCATGGCATGCAGGCGCTCGCGCACTTCGCCCGCACTCAGGCTGAGCAGTTCCCCGTCTTCCGTCAGTAGTGAAAACCGCCCCTGACAGGGAACAAGGGCCGGTGCTTCGTGGGCGGAGGGAAAGGAGGGCTGCATTCTATTTTACATGGGCTATTCTTGCGAAGAATGCCATAGCAGAGCCTTGCCCAAGGAGAGGTCAGGCGCTTTTGCGTTGAAAAATAACCGAGTGGGCAGGTGTGCTGCTCTTTAGGGTTTTATGCAAGGCAAAGCCATACTGCTTAAAAATCAGACAGAGATTGTCGTGGTTGAAAAACTGTAAATGCTCCGGCGGGCAGATGTCTGTCCATGATGGCAGGTCTTTTGGCACTGCGGGGTGCCCGATATTGGGGGCCGAGAGATAAACATACCCCCCCGGCCGGGTAATGGCTGCGAGCGTTTGCATGAATTCGGTGGGGCCGGGCACGTGTTCAAGCACTTCGGATGTAAAGACGAAGTCAAACGTCAGTTTGCGTTCGCAAAAGGCGCTCAGGGGTTCGCAGTAGAACGTAGCTTGGGGGAAGTGCTGGCGCGCGTAGGCAATGCTGTTCTGGCTTATGTCTATGCCCGATGCGCGCGCGCCCAGACGGCTGAAGGCTTCCACCATAAAGCCGCCGCCACAGCCAAGGTCAAGCACGTCCCTGTTGCGCACATAGCGCAGGAAATGGAGGCTTCTCCACCATGCCCGCCACCGGCGGCTTGAGGATTTGGGGTAAAAATCAGCCGAGGCACCACGATACGCCGTTTCGTAAAACGCAGTTATCGTGGCGGTGTCCGGGTAGGGATGCACGAACAGAAAATCGCAGTCCGGACATCTGTACAGGTCGTAACCATTTTTATGGAAGGCAAAGCCAGCACCCTGAGCATGGCAGACAGGGCACTGTGTTTGCGTGTGCTGCGGGCCATGACCCGCAGCAGAACCCGAGACGGCAAAAGAAGGCGCTCTGGTAGTCATTATGCACCTCTTCCCGAAAGTCTCTGGCCCAGAGAGTGTGTTTGTGGGGTTATTCCGGGTTTTTCAGGCTGTCAGCAACAATTTCAAGCAGCTTGCCATGCATATGGCCATTGCCTGCAACAATCATGACATCATCGGGCAGGTCGTCCAGATCGCCACCGTCGGGGTCTGTTACATGGCCACCCGCTTCACGCACGATCAGGATACCGGCGGCACAATCCCATGGTTTAATGCCAAATTCCCAGTACCCTTCGTACCGTCCGGCGGCTACCCATGCCAGGTCCAGTGCTGCCGCGCCAAAGCGGCGCACACCGGCCACGCGGGGCATAAGGCTGCCCAGAACGCGGGCAAAAGGCAGGCGCTGGCGGGCGGGAACCTTGGCAAAGGGAATGCCCGTTGCAAACAGGGATTCGTGCATGT
>JBDNSL010000145.1:0-4362 GCA_047719095.1 Acetobacter sp. | reverse complement strand
CCCCCGGCAACACCGCAACCTGCCCCCACCAGTGCGTCAGCTACGCCGGAGGTATCGCCTCCTGCCTCCGTGGCCGCAGGCCCGGCACCTGCTGCGCCCGCACCACCAGCAGCAGAAACCCCAGCTCCCCCGCCCGCTCCGGTGGTGGACATGCCGCTTGTACATTCCGTCATTACCACCGCACTGGAGTTTTTGGGGCCGCGTACGCTGGAGCCGCATAGCAGCAGGGACTTTACCCTATGGGGGCTGGGCTGCCTGACAGCACTGGACCCGACGCTAACCTTCGATTCCCGTGGCGCGACCATTCAACTGCTCGCAGGCCCGCTCCCCCTGCTCTCGCGCACAGCACCCCCAGCAGACAGTGCGGATGAATGGGCCAGACTGGCCACCGATTTTCTGGAGGCCGCGCGCGCCCACTCCCCCGCCGTAAGCTCGGCCGGACGAGATGACCTGTTGCAGGCTTTTTTTGATGAGTTGTTCAACCATCTGGACCCGTATTCGCGCTATATTGGCCCCACCTCGGCCAGCACGGACCGCGAAACCCGAACAGGCGGCGAGGCGGACGCAGGCATCACACTGGTCCAGAGCGGGCGGCATATTGTGGTCTCCGCCATTAACGCCAATGGCCCCGCATGGACGTCCGAAATTGATACGGGCGACCGGGTTATTGCTGTTAACAACCAGTTAACGGCGGGCCAGTCTGCGGCCACCGTAACCGACTGGCTCCGTGGCCCCGAGGACAGCGCCCTTATCTTGCGCCTGCTCTCACCAGGGCGGCGGCGCGCACATACAGTAACCCTACGGCGCGCCAAAGTCCCGCCCGAGACCGTGTTCGCCTTTGCCAGCGGCCCCATTGTTGTGCTCCGGGTAACCGCGTTTTCCTCCGACACGGCAGAGGAGATGAGCCAGTATCTGGATCAGGCCACGCAGGACAGAAATCTGCGCGGGCTGATCATTGACCTGCGCGGCAACCGTGGCGGTGTGCTGCAACAGGCCGTAACTGCCGCTGCCCTGCTGCTGGACCACGGTGTGGCCGCAGTCACCAGCGGGCGCGACCCACAGTCCAACCATATCTGGGCTGTGCAGGGGGGAGACATGACCAACGGCCTGCCCATTGCGGTGCTGGTTGATGGCCGCACCGCCAGTGCTGCGGAAATTCTGGCAGCAGCTCTGGCGGACCACCGGCGTGCTGTGGTCATTGGCAGTGCCACACTGGGTAAGGGGCTTGTGCAGACCGTGGCCCAGCTCCCCGATGAAGGCGAACTGTTTGTCACGTGGAGCCGCGTTATTGCGCCGCTGCACTGGCCATTGCAGGGCTTGGGCGTTATGCCCCAGATCTGCACCAGTCTGGGTGAGGCCGATACGAGCCACGCCCTGCATATGCTTGCCAGTGGCAAGCTTGCCAACCAAGCCGCCATTACCGCCTCCCGCGCAGCACGGTACCCACTGACGGTGCCCAGCATTCTGGCCATTCGCAAGGCGTGCCCGGCGGCCCTTGGCAACGACCGCGACGTAAGTGTTGCGCGCGAACTGATCAACCACCCCGCGTGGTACAGAACCGCCATTACCGCCATCCCAGATGACGTGGCCCCCGTACCCCAACTTTCCGCCGCCCCATGAGCACCGACATGACCCCACGCCTGCGTACAGATATTGTGGCCCGCGCCCTTCTCCGCCAGTCCGGGCTGGATGGGCGTTCGGCCATGCTGCTCCGCAAGGGCGACCCCGACGCGGGGGGCATTCTGGTTGTTCTGGCTGGGCGTAACGGAGAGGGTGTTGTGCTGTCCCAGACCCGCACGCCCGAGGGAGAGCCTGCATGGCTACGCGGAACAGGGGCCACCCCCGTATCTGCGGAGCAGATTCAGGCCTATGTGGAACGGCAACTGAAATACGACCCGGATTTATGGGTGCTTGAAATTGAAACTTTGGACTTCAGCCCTCCGTTTGAAGCAATACTGATCTGACAAGAAAGGCGGGTATTGTGGCTTACGCCACACGCCTGCGGTATTTATGACGCATAAAATTCACAACTTGGGAAAACTCTGGCTTCTGCCTGTTGCGTCATACACAACTTTACAGCAAAGAAGGCAGGCATGTGTGCCCTCGTACCATCCAACGCCATACGTGATGTATCGCACAACCTTTGCCACAGCAGGGAGAAGACCATGAAGCCGCGCCAGATACTGCTTGCGCAAACGCTGCTTTCTGCGCCGCTCGCGGTTGGCCTCCTGCTGTCCGCCGTTGTAGCGCACGCACAGCCTGTTCAGGGCCTGTATATTGCCGGAGAAGGCGGTGCGTCCCTTAACCAGGACCAGCGCGTTAAAAGCACGGCCAACTTCCCCGACGGTCGTGACCGCTGGAAAACCGGCGCTGTGGGAATCGGATCGATCGGCTGGGGGCTTGGCAACGGGTTCCGTGTTGAAGTCGAAGGCGACTACCGCAACATGGGTTATAACCGCCTTGTGACCAGTGGCGTGACCACAAAAGGCGATGGCCGACGCCAGACCTACGGCGTTATGGTTAACGCCCTGTTTGATCTGGATGTGGGCAAGCCTTGGCTGTTCCCCTATTTTGGGGCGGGTGTGGGCTATGGCTGGACCTCCACCACGGCATCGCTTGTGGGGAGCAATGCCGCAGGGAACACCACATCGCAGCGTATGGGTGGCACGTACGGCAATGCGACCTATCAGGGTATTTTTGGTCTGTCCTTCCCCGTTCCGTGGGTTGTTGGCCTGTCCGCCACGGCGGAATACCGGTTCTGGACCATGTTTGGGCCGCAGTCCCATGGCGTAACCTCCACGGGGGACATTGGCGGCACCACACCTGCGGCTTCCGGTGTTACAACCACCGTGAGTGGCACCCACAAAACCATGACAGACTTCAACCACTCCATGATGTTGGGTCTGCGGTACGAGTTTAATCCTGCACCGCCACCGCCGCCGCCTGTTGCAAACGCTGTGGCTCCGGCTCCGCAGGCCGCACGCAGCTATCTGGTGTTCTTTGACTGGGATAAAGCCGACCTGACCGACAGGGCGCGCTCCATTGTAAACGAAGCAGCACAGGCTGCTGCCCATGTAGCCCTGACCCGCATTACCGTATCTGGCTATACGGACAGTTCCTCGGCACATCCCGGCCAAAAGGCTGGCGAAGAATACAACATGAAGCTCTCCATCCGCCGCGCAACGGTTGTTAAGGCCGAGTTGATGCGTGATGGCATTGCAGGCTCCACCATTGATATCCACGGTTATGGGGAAGGCCACCCGCTGGTGCAGACTGGCCCAAACACCAAGGAAGCCCAGAACCGCCGTGTGGAAATTGTGTTCCGCTAATCCTGACAGGTCCCTTACCTGTCCAAAAAAGCCCGCCCTTTAGAGGCGGGCTTTTTTTATGCCTAACACACCAACCGCAGTTGCCTCGCGGCCCCTTACAGGCCGGAAAACAGGGATGTGGACAGGTAACGCTCGGCAAAAGAGGGCGCTATGGCCACAATGGTCTTGCCTGCGTTTTCTTTTTTCTGGGCCAGTTGCAATGCCGCATGCAGGGCTGCACCGGAGGAAATGCCAACGGGAATGCCATCTATGCGCGCGCACCGCCGCGCGGCCGCAATGGCCTCACGCTCAGAAACGGTCAGCACCCCATCCAGAGATTTGACATGTAGCGTTGCCGGGCAAAACCCCGGACCAATACCCTGAATACCGTGGGGGCCGGGTTCATCCCCGTTCAGAATAGCGCTTTCCGCCGGTTCCACACCAAAGACCTGTATGCCCTTGCGCCGGGGTTTGAGCGATTCTGCAATGCCGGTTGCCGTGCCACCTGTGCCAACACCGGCGACAACAATATCCACCTTACCTGCCGTATCGACCCAGATTTCCTCCGCCGTGGTGGCGGCATGCACAGCCGGATTGGCAGGGTTGTCAAACTGGTCGGGCATCCAGGCATCTGGTGTTTCGGCCAGAATTTCGTTCGCGCGGGCAATGGCCCCGGCCATGCCAAGGCGTGCGGGTGTCAGTTCCACCTGCGCGTCCATCAGCCGCACCATGCGACGGCGCTCTATGGAGGCCCCCTCAGGCATGGTTACAATCAGCCTGTACCCCCGTGCAGCGGCAACAAACGCCAAGGATATACCGGTATTGCCCGACGTTGGTTCCACCAGCAGGGTGCGGCCGGGCACAATTTTGCCCTGACGCTCGGCATCAAGCACCATGGCTGTGCCGATTCGATCCTTGACCGAGCCAAGCGGATTAAAAAATTCCAGCTTGAGCAGAACCCGGCATTGCAGCTTGTCGTCATGCATAATGCGCGGCAGAGCGACCAGAGGGGTTCCACCCACCACATTCAAAACCGAGTCGTAAACTCTCCCAC
>JBDNSL010000144.1:0-4606 GCA_047719095.1 Acetobacter sp. | reverse complement strand
TCAAGGGAACGCATCATAGGATGACAAGCCTCCGGGTGTGCCTTGCGCCATGCTCTCCCCAGCAACACGACATGTGCCAGGGGCATGGGCGGGAACTTACATGGCCGTACGCACAGCAGGTTGCTGCCACACCATGTATTGCCAGCAACAGGTAAGACGCCAGCAGGGCCATTGCAAGAGGTTTTGTCTGGCCAATTCCTTACCACTTCTACATTAAGTACTCTTTTGTTGTAATGCAGCACATCCACTGTTGCTGTATTATGGGCAATCCAATAGATTTGGTGCAGACATAGCCATGATCTGGGCCACATGATTCGGGGCGCGGCCGCACAGAACCCGCCCATACAGCCGCCCACCCCGCCGGAGTGAGACACCATGGACAACACGACCTATATCGCCTTGTCCCGCATCAATGCGTTAACGCATGACCTTGAAGTTACGTCCAACAATCTGGCCAACGCCAATACGACGGGCTTCAAATCCTCCCGCGAGCTGTTTTCGGATTATATTGTCAAACAAAGAGACATCCACGGTATCCCCGGTGAGCGTTCGGAAGCGTACACGCAGGACCGCGCCACCTACCAGAACCACGGGCAGGGCCAGCTGCGCCAGACCGGCAACCTGACCGACTTTGCCATTAACGGAGAAGGGTTTTTTGCCGTACAGACCACGCAGGGCGTGCGGCTGACGCGCAACGGCCAGTTCCAGCGCCGCTCCGACGGCACCATTGTAGACATTAACGGCAACCCCATTCTCAACCGTTTTCAGCGCCCCATTATTATCCCGCGTGAGGATGATGTTCTGTCCGTCTCCTCCGACGGCACCATTTCCACGCAGGACGGTGCCGTGGGCACCATTGACCTGATGACCGTGGACAACCTGAACACGCTCCAGCCCGAAGGCAGCGACCTGCTCAAGCCCACCACCCAGACCCGCGTGCTTGCCCACAAGGAAATCCGGCAGGGCATGCTGGAGAGCAGCAACGTCAACGCCATATCGGAAACCACCCGCATGGTGGAAATCCAGCGTGATTACGACCTGAACTTCCAGCTGGTACAGACCGAATCCACCCGCCGCACCAATGCGATTGACAAAATCACGCAGGATTCGTCCAGCTAAGGCCGCCTGAGCCACCATATTCGCCCATGGCGTTAACCTTCTAAAAACCATTGGGCCGTAAGACTGCTTTAACTGCCGCCCATTGGCTGCTATTTGTGACAAAATTTTGCCAGAACACGCCGTGACAAACGGACGAGGGATACAATGGACCTAGGATCAGCTCTATCTATAGCCTCCAGCGGGCTGAACGGGATTGAATACCAGTACTCCGTTGTCTCCCAGAACGTCGCCAACTCCAGCACGGCGGGCTATGCGTCCGAATCGGCCAGTGTTACCTCGGCTGTTGCAGGCAATCAGGGCACGGGCGTGCGTATTGGCATGACTGTGGTCAATGTCAGCCCCTACCTGCAATCCTCGCTCTATACCCAGAACGCCAAGGTCTCGGCCCTGACCGCGTCCTCCAATTCGCTGGCAGCGGTTGAATCCGTTCAGGGGTCCACGTCCGCATCATCTGGCTCCACCCAGACCCTGTCCGACGAGTTGGGCAATGTGCAGAGCGCGCTGACCTCCCTTGCCTCCACCCCGCTGGAAAGCTCGGCGCAGACAGCCGTTATCACGGCCGCCACCTCCCTGACCGACACCATCCACACGCTGTCCTCCACCTACACCCAGCAGCGCCAGACAGCCGAAGACGGCATTGTAGCCACGGTCTCCACCATCAATCAGGACCTGACGCAGATCGGCCAGCTGTCCAAGCAGATCATGGGTCTGCAGGCCATTGGTTCGGACACGTCCAGCCTTGAGAACAGCCGCCTTCAGGTCATGAACGACCTGTCCACTCAGGTGGGCGTCAAATTTACCGAAACGTCCAAGGGCGACATGATTGTCACCACAGAGGATGGCACCAAGCTGCCGACCCGCCCGGACCAGATCGGCCTGAACGACAACACCCAGACCCTGCCCAGCAACACGTGGCCGCTGTCGGCCACAACAGATGCAAGCGGCAACACGGCCAACACCACCATTACCGATGACATGTACTACGCGGCGGGAGATACAAACTCCGCCATTGCAGGCATTACGGTGGCAAATGCTGCGGGCACCACGCCGGGTACGGACATTACCTCCAAGCTGACCAGTGGCACGCTGGGGGCCAACATTACCCTGCGCGACACCACCTACCCCACCATGCAGGCGCAGCTGAACTCGTTCTCCGCAACACTGATCAACCGCTTCAGCCAGAGCGGTGTGGATGTGCCCCTGTTTACGGATGCTTCGGGCAACAAAACAATCAGCACGGACACCACGACCAACGCGAACAACAGCTCACTGACCAATCTGGCATCTGGCATTCAGGTTAGCAGCTCCTATTCCGCTGACCCGTCCACACTAACGACCAACGGTGACATCACCGCCATTACCAACGTGCTGAGCACCACCTTTGGCACGTCCTCGACCGATGTCAGCGGCACACAGGCCGCGCCAACAAAAGGCATGGGGCCGGGCGCCAACCTGAGCATTGACTACAGTGGCGCGCAGGGGCTGGTTGCACTGGCCACCTCGCTTACATCGGATCAGGGGGCAACCATTGGCACGGCCACCACCAACCTGACCTACGCCACGGCGGTGCAGACCACCATTAGCGCCAAGGTGACCAATGTTTCGGGCGTGAATGTGAATAACGAAATGTCCAAGATTGTGGCGCTGCAAAACGCCTACACGGCCAACGCCAAAATTATTTCCTCCGTCCAGACCATGTTCAGCGCTCTTCTGGACGCCATTAACTAAGCCTTGAGAGAAGGAGATACTTTAATATGAGCACTTCTATCGGGCAGTATGGCGCAAGCGCTGCAAACCTTGTTCTTTCCGCCGGTGTGCAGGAACTGACCAACGCCCAGACCACTCTGGCGTGGCAGACATCAAGCAATGGCATTTCGTCGGAGACCTTTGCGGGCCTTGGCTCCTCACGCTCAAGCGTGTTTAACCTGACCCCCAAGATCACGCAGGTTCAGGCCTGGCAGACCAACATTACCAACGCCCAGAACAGCCTGACCGTTACAGCTACCGCACTTAAGCAGATTGTCTCGCTCGCACAGAGCATGGCCACAAACCTGCTGAGCATTGCTGGCACAACCGAGGCCTCCACGGTCAGCACCGTGTCCACCGAGGCATCAAGCACACTCAGCCAGATTGCCACGGTCCTGAACACCTCCAACGGCACAGGCTATGTGTTTGCCGGTAAAACCGCGACCGAAGCCCCGGTAAAAGACCCGTCCAACGTGGCCACCAGCACCACCAGCACCGACGTTGCGAGCCAACTGACCTCCATTCTGTCTTCCGGCGGCACCACTCAGGACGTGCTGACTGAGGCTACAAAGCTCATGAATGCTGATAACAGCATTTTCTCGGACACCATTTCCACGGCGTCCAGCACAGATGGCACGGCATCGCTCAATACTGCCAAAAATCAGGCAACCCAGACCATTACGGGGGATGGGACAACCAGCGTCTACGGTATTGTGGCCACACAGGGCAGTTCGGCCACGTCTGCTGCGTCCGATACCTCCACCGGCTCCCCCATCAAGGACCTGATGCGGGATATGATGCTGATTTCGGGCATGAACGGCATGTCCTCGAACAGCACTGGCTATTCCGACTTTGTCAATCAGCTCCACACGTCTTTGGTCAACACGACCAACGAGCTGATCAACATGGAAACAACCGTGGGCGCGCAGCAGAACGCGCTAACCGCGCGCTCCACTTTGCTGACCAACACAACAACAGCGCTGACAACCCAGCTCGATAACGCCCGCACGACCGATATTGCGCAGGTGGCCATCCAGTCCACCAACGTGCAGACAAGCCTGAAGGCGTCGTTCATGCTGATCGCGGATCTGAAGGACATGACACTGGCTAACTACCTGTAAGCCACAGCCACCCTTTTCCGGCGTTTTGCAACAGCCTGATGGTCCACACCATCAGGCTGTTTTTTATGGTTGCAGCGCATAAAAAGCAGACAGGAAAATAGACGTTTTAAGCTGGGTTTTATACGCCCCCACCAGCTCTGGCGCGCACACAACCACCATAACCTCCAGCGGCTGCCCCACACCACGCACCATGTTTTGCGCCTGTGTGAGCAAAAACTGGTCCAGCCCACCCCGCCCCACGCAGCACAGGCAATGCCCACCGTGGCGGGCCTCCCCCTCCGCGCCACTCCACTCCAGTACGCAGGCCCAGCCCTGTGCCTGCTCGGCCATGGGCGCGTCAGTGGCGAACACCACCCCGCCACGGCCCCGCCATGCCGGGCCTTGCGGCACACGGGCAAGCACAAAAAGTGGCATACGCCCCCCCTGCATTGGCGGTGGCGCACGCATGCCGGTGGACAGGGTTGGTTCTGTCTGGAATAAGGATGTGGCCTTGGCCTGCTCACGCGGCTGGGGTTTATCTTCCCCACTGTTCCGGTCTTGTGCTGTCATGTCTTCTCGTCTGCCACTTCTTGATGCCCTGCGTGATCAGGTTCTGCTCTGTGATGGAGGGATGGGTTCAC
>JBDNSL010000143.1:0-4656 GCA_047719095.1 Acetobacter sp. | reverse complement strand
TGGAGGAGCGCAACGCGCTTAAAGGCGTGGACGTGCAGCGTGTTACGTTTAACGAGATTACAAAAAGTGCCATCAAGCACGCCATGGCCCACCCGCGCGAGCTGGACCTGCCCCTGATCGAGGCCTATCTGGCCCGCCGTGCGCTGGACTATCTGGTGGGCTTTACCCTCTCCCCCGTGCTGTGGCGCAAGCTGCCCGGCTCGCGTAGTGCAGGGCGGGTGCAATCAGTTGCCCTGCGCCTGATTTGTGAGCGTGAGGCCGAGATAGAGGTTTTCAAGCCCCGTGAGTACTGGAGCGTTATCGCCTCCCTGCTAACACCGGGTAATGCGCCCTTTACCGCCCGCCTGACGCATCTGGACGGCAAAAAGCTTGACCAGTTTGACCTGAACAACGCCGATCTGGCCGAAGCGGCCAAACGCGCGGTGGAAGCGGAGGAAATGAGTGTCCGCTCCATTGAGCGGCGCAAGGTCCGGCGCAACCCGCAGCCACCCTTTACCACCTCCACCTTGCAGCAGGAGGCATCGCGCAAGCTGGGCATGAGTGCCCAGACCACCATGCGCACCGCCCAGCAGCTCTATGAAGGCATGGAACTGGGGGGGGAAACCGTCGGCCTGATCACCTATATGCGAACCGATGGCGTAACCATGGCGCAGGAGGCCATCCACGCCATTCGCGGGCATATTGGCAGCAAGATTGGCGCGGACTACGTGCCCGCCCAGCCGCGCCACTACACCTCCAAGGCCAAGAACGCGCAGGAAGCGCATGAGGCCATTCGCCCCACGGATATTTCCCGCACCCCCGAATCCATGGCGCGCTACCTCAACAACGATCAGCGCCGCCTGTACGAACTGGTGTGGAAGCGCGCCGTAGCCAGCCAGATGGAATCGGCAATGCTGGATCAGGTAGCGGTAGATATTGCTGGCCCCTCCGCTCAGACCGTGCTGCGCGCCAATGGCTCGATCATTACCTTTGACGGTTTTCTCAAACTCTACCGCGAAGGCCGTGATGATACCGAAAAAGCTGCGGCGGATGATGAATCCCGCATGCTCCCGCCCATGCATGAGAAAGATCCCCTCAAGCGTGAGGACGTAGAGGCAGAGCAGCACTTCACCCAGCCGCCCCCGCGCTATTCCGAGGCGTCTCTGGTCAAAAAAATGGAAGAGCTGGGCATTGGTCGGCCTTCTACCTATGCATCCATCCTGACCGTGCTTCAGGACCGCAGTTACGTTCAGCTGGAAAACCGGCGCTTTGTGCCCGAAGCCCGTGGGCGGCTGGTAACTGCGTTCCTTGTTTCCTTTTTCGAGCGGTATGTGGACACGGGCTTTACGGCCAGCCTGGAAGAACTGCTGGACGATATTTCGGACGGGCAGGCCCAGTGGAAGGAAGTTCTGGCCTCCTTCTGGCATGATTTTTCCAAGGCGGTGGGCGACACCAGGGAACTGACCATTACCGATGTGCTGAACGCACTGGACAAGGACCTTGGCCCCTTCTTCTTCCCCCCTCGTGCAGATGGTTCGGACCCGAGGCAGTGCGCTGCATGCGGTTCGGGGCGGCTTGGCCTTAAGCTGGGGCGTTATGGGGCATTTATTGGCTGCTCCAACTACCCCGAATGCCAGTTTACCCGCAGGCTGACAGCCGAAAGTGCGGAAGATGGCGATGGCAGCAGCACGCTCAAGGACGGCATGCGCCTGCTGGGCCAGCACCCGCAAACGGGTGAGGACATTACGGTCCGTCAGGGGCCGTGGGGGCTATACACGCAGCAGGGCGAACCCGACCCTGCGGACAAAAAAGCCAAACCCCGCCGTGCCTCCCTGCCCAAGGGCATGGATGGCGCCAGCATAACGCTTGATCAGGCTGTGGGGCTGCTCTCCCTGCCCCGTCTTGTTGGCCTGCACCCCGAAACGGGCGAGCCAATAGAGGCCGGTCTGGGCCGCTTTGGGCCATACGTTAAAATGGGCGCGGTCTATGGCTCGCTCGACAAGGATGATGATGTCCTGACCGTGGGGCTAAACCGGGCGGTGGACGCACTGGCCAAAAAACTGGCCTCCATCCGCAATCTGGGCAACCATCCCAAGGATGGGGAGCCGGTTATGGTGCGCAAGGGCCGGTTTGGGCCTTATGCCCAGCATGGCCAGCTTGTAGCCACTCTGCCACGCGGCACCGACATGGACGAGGTAACGCTGGACGAGGCCGTGGCCCTGCTGGCGGACAAGGGGAAGCCGCTCAAGGCCAAGGCGGGCGCCAAAAAAACGGCGGTCAAGAAAAAGGCAGCCCCAAAAGCCGCTGCTGCCAAGGCAACCGCTCCCAAAACCCCAGCCAAGGCCGCAGCCAAGAGCACCACAAAAACGGCCACCAAAAGCACGACCAAAACAACCAAGGCAAAAGCAGCCACCACGGACGATGGCGCGGCCCCCGCCAAACCAAAAGCCCGCAAGGCCACCACCACCACGCCGCGTAAAAAAAAGGCTGAATAACCCATGTCCGGCAGGTCTGAAGTTGCTGCCCTTCCTTCCAGTGCAGCACTTCGGGCCTTTTTGCTGGACGGAAGTGCTCCTGTTGGGCTGACCGATATTCTGCGCGCGTTTGACCGGCCCATTCGGGACAAGGCGCGGCTGAAAGCCCTGTTGCACACCATGGCGCTAACCGGCGCATTGCTGGACCTGCCCGCAGGCCGCCTTAAAACCTCCATTGGTCTGCCCGAAACCGCACGGGCGCGCATAACCCATATCCGCATGGACGGCACACCCTGTGGCATACTGGCGGACGACCCCGCCGCCACCCCGGTGCTGATCACCACGTGCGCGCCAGACCTGCCCTACCCCTTGCCGGGGGATATGGTTCTGCTCCGCCTGCGCCCGGCCTGTGGTGCCCGCCGCAGGGAGGCCCGCGCAGAGCGCCTATTGGCACGCGTGGAGCAGACCATCGCCTTTTCACGCGCACTTGGCCCAGATGGTGCCCCCCTTGAGCGGTTATGGGCCTGCAACCCCCAGATTGCCGGGACCTTCGCGCTGGCAACTCCAGAGCAGCATAGCCTGCCAGACCCCGCAGAGGTGGTTCTGGGCACCCTACGTTCCATGCCCGATGGCACACTGGCCGTGGACAACCCCATACCCTATGGCCGGGCGCATTCTCCGGGCATGGCAAGCCAGCTCAGCCTGCACACACACGCTGTGCCAACCGATTTTTCCGATACTGCCGAGCAGGAGGGCGCACATGCGGCCGAACGCGCCGCCGCCCTGCATAACCAGCCAGCCCCCACGGGCCGCCAGGACCTGCGCACCCTCCCCCTCATCACGCTCGATGATGACACCGCACAGGATTATGACGATGCCATATGGGCGGAAGCGACCGAGGCTGGCTTTCACCTCATTATCGCCATAGCCGATGTCAGCCACTACGTGCCCGCCGGTTCCGCGCTGGACACACAGGCCCGCCTGCGGGGCACGTCCATTTACCTGCCCGACCGCACAGTGCCCATGCTGCCCACCAGCCTGTCGGCCAATGCCTGCTCGCTCCTGCCCGGTCAGGACAGGCTCTGCCTGTTTGCGGATATACAGATCACGCATGAAGGCATTGTGCGAGAAGGTGCCATCAGGCGCGGCATCATGCGTAGTGCTGCCCGCCTGACCTACCATCAGGCGGCCGATGCGCTGGAGGGCAAACCCCTGCCCCCCACCTGCTCACTGCCAGCAACTTTGCTGCAAACCCTCAAAGCAGCAGCCGATGCACTGGATAAGGCTGCAACCAAACCGGATGCCATGCGTTTGGATGAGGATGTCTGGGCCATCACTTTCCACCCCGATGGGCAACCTGCTGCCTTTTTGCCGCGTGAACGCCTTGCCACCCATGATCTGGTTGCCAGCTTCATGATTGCGGCAAACACTCTGGCGGCAACACTTGCCCATAAAAACCACCTTGCAGTTCTGTACAGGGTCCACCCTGCTCCAAGCCCAGCACAACCCCGGCCTGCCGCGCGCTATAGCCCCGTAGCGGGCCGCCATAATGGGCTGGGTTTGCCATTATACACCCACTTTACCAGCCCGATCCGGCGCTATGCCGATCTGGTGGCGCACAGGGCCATAAGCGCATGGTGTGTTGACCATGCCACTGCTCCTGTGGCATCCGCGCCACCGGCCATGCAGGATTGTACCTTGGCGTCACACCTTAATTTTACAGAACGCAGGGCCGCCAGAAGTACGCAGGACTGCCAAAATCGGCTGGCAGCGGCCTTTCTGCTCCCAGATATAGGGCAAAACGTGAACATCCATGCCACCACAACAACACGGCATGGCCTTTGCGTGCGATTGACGAAAACAGGAACTCCGTCTTTGCTGCCGTGGTCTGCTTTTCCGGATTACGCAAGGATGAATGACGACTCGCTGCACGGCAGCATTGCCGACCGCTACACGCCCCCTGTCCAGAACGGGGCTCTGCTTATGGCAGTTCTGCTGGCAACCTGCCCGGCGCGTGGCGTGTCCGTACTGGCGTCCCCTACCCATGCGTGCTGACCTGCCCTTCCGCTATTATGTGCGCGCCATTGTGCAGCACCAGTTGCACCTGCCCGGCGTCATGCTGGCCATTTTGCTGTTGTGCCAGCCAACCACGCTGCACGCCCAAAGCAGTAGCACCAGCCCCGCACCCAGCCCGCCCCCGGCA
>JBDNSL010000142.1:0-4673 GCA_047719095.1 Acetobacter sp. | reverse complement strand
TGCCCGAACTGCCCTCCCCCCAGGCCCGCGCACTGCTGAGCGCACCGCTCACGCGTGAGCGCAACCTGACCTACCGGACCGTGGCCGCCAATGGCTCCATGATCCCCAACATTCCCCCTCCTCCCGGCCCCGACGGGCTGGGGGTCAAAACCACACGGCCCACCCTGCCCGAAGGCGTAAGTGGCGCCATTATGGATGCAGCCGACAGCCCCACCGGCCCCACACCCGCCGCCTTGCGCCCGGTGCGGCCCAGCCTGCCCACTGTGCCAGACGTGCCCGGCCTGCGAGCCAGCACTTCCACCGCCACACCAGCGGAAGCAGAGGTGGCCATGCCGGAAGTGCATGAAAAAGCAGCCATACCCGACCTGCGCCCCGACCAGATCCCGCAAATTCCACTCAGCCCGCCCACGGCCCCCAGCTTCCCCGGTTTTGACGTGCCATCAGATGCCCATATCCCCGATGCCGTGCGCCCCAATTACGACCTTGCGGATATCAAAGGTACGGCCTTCCACTTCATGCCCCAGTCCGACCAGCTTTCTGCCGGGCAGGAGGCAGCACTGGACAAGATTGTGCAAAAGCACCCCCAAGGCCCGCTGAGTGTGCGCGGGTTTGGTGATGCTGCCTCCATGAGTGCTCAGGACCAGTCCGACGCGGTGCGCCTTGGGCTGCTGCGCGCCCAACGTCTGGCCGACGAGTTGAGCAAACGGGGCGTGCCCGCCAACGCCATAACCGTGCGTGGTGATGCGTTTGGCACCGGTGCAAAGGTGGTTACCCCCCCATAAAACCACACTGGAGGGGGGTAAAAACACCCCCGCACGGCGGTTTTGCATCCACAGGAGTTGCCTGTTCCGTTTTGGCCATTACTATGCCCACTTCCTACCATCCAACAGGGGCCATGCCCCCGTCCTTTCAGAGCAGCCAAAGTCCATGACCGAAGAGTTCCATCGCATCCGCCGCCTGCCGCCTTACGTGTTTGCCTCTGTCAATCAGGCCAAGGCAGCAGCGCGCGCACGGGGCGAGGACATTATTGACCTTGGCATGGGCAACCCGGACACCCCCACCCCGCCCCATATCGTGAGCAAGCTGATCGAGACGGTAAACGACCCGCGCTCGCACCGCTATTCGGTCAGCCGTGGCATTCCCGGCCTGCGCAAGGCCGTGGCGGGGTATTATGACCGGCGCTTTAACGTTAAACTCAACCCCGACAGCGAAGTAATTGTTACCCTTGGCTCCAAGGAAGGGCTGGCCAATCTGGCCTCGGCCATTACCAGCCCGGGGGACACCATTCTGGTGCCCAACCCCTCCTACCCCATTCACCAGTTCGGCTTTATTATTGCCGGGGCCTCCGTGCGCTCCATCCCCGCCACCCCGAACGAGGACATGCTGCGTGCCCTCCACCGTGCGGTGCGCCACTCCGTGCCCAAGCCTACGGCACTGATTGTCAACTTCCCGTCCAACCCCACGGCGTATCTGGCCGATCTGGATTTTTACAAGGAGCTGGTCGCCTTTGCCCGGCGCGAGGAAATCTGGATTCTATCCGACCTTGCCTACGCGGAAATCTATTTTGGCGACCTTGTCCCCCCCTCCATTCTGGCCGTACCGGGTGCGCGCGACATTGCGGTAGAATTTACCTCCCTGTCCAAGACCTACTCCATGGCAGGCTGGCGCGTGGGCTTTGCCGCAGGGAACGAACGGCTTATTTCCGCCCTGACCCGTATCAAATCCTATCTGGACTACGGGGCGTTCACCCCCATTCAGGTTGCTGCCGTAACAGCGCTCAACGGCCCGCAGGACTGTGTGGCCGACCTGCGTAACCTGTACAAAGACCGGCGCGACGTGCTGATCAAGGGCCTGCATTCCGCCGGGTGGGACGTGCCCTCCCCCGAAGGGTCCATGTTTGCATGGGCTCCCATTCCCGAACCCTTCCGCGAGATGGGGAGTGTTGCCTTCTCCAAACTCCTGCTGGAAGAAGCCGGTGTTGCCGTAGCACCGGGCCTTGGGTTTGGTGAATATGGTGATGACCACGTCCGTATCGGGCTGGTGGAAAACACCCACCGCCTGCGGCAGGCCCTGCGCTCCATCAAGGGCTTCATGGCCGCCCATGGCGTCAAGGCCCCTCCCTCCTCCAACCCAGCCTCAAAACCGGAGTCTGTTACACCGTGACATCCTGTTCCTCTTCTTCTCCTCTTCGTCTTGGCATTGCCGGGCTCGGCACGGTTGGCGCGGGCGTTATCAAACTGCTGCGGGCCAATGCGGACCTGCTGAGCACACGGGCTGGCCGCCCGCTGGAGGTTGTGGCCGTTAGCGCGCGCGAGCGCACGCGCGACCGTGGGGTGGATGTGTCCGCCCTGCGCTGGTACGACAACGCCGCCGATCTGGTAAACGACCCCGATGTGGACGTGGTGGTGGAACTGATTGGCGGGGCAGAAGGTACGGCCCGCACACTGGTCGAAGCAGCCCTTAAGGCTGGCAAACCGGTCGTGACTGCCAACAAGGCCCTGCTGGCCCTGCACGGCTCCACCCTTGCCCGCCTGAGTGCGGACAACAACGCCCCCCTGTTGTTTGAAGCAGCAGTAGCTGGCGGCATTCCCGCCATTAAAACCGTGCGCGAAGGGCTGGCAGCAGACCGCATCTTGCGCGTGGGCGGTATTCTCAACGGCACATGCAACTATATCCTGACCGTCATGCGTGAGACGGGCAAGGACTTTGCAACCGTGCTCAAGGACGCACAGGACTTAGGCTACGCCGAAGCCGACCCCTCCACCGATGTGGACGGGCTGGACGCGGCCCACAAGCTGACCATTCTGGCAGGTCTTGCCTTTGGCCAGCCCGTGGCGTTTGACAGCGTGCATGTTGAAGGTATTCGCCGCATTGGGGCAGTGGACCAGACCTTTGCCCGCGCCCTTGGCTACCGCATTAAGCTGCTTGGCCTTGCCAGCATGAGTGATGCCGGGTTGCACGCACGCGTAACCCCCTGCCTTGTGCCCCAGCACGCGCCTTTGGCGCAGGTGGACGGGGTGTTTAACGCCGTGGTGGCCGAAGGCGCATTTGTTGGCCGGATCATGATCGAAGGGCGCGGGGCGGGTGCTGGCCCCACGGCCAGTGCGGTCACAGCCGATCTGGTGGATATTGCGCGCGGCAACACCATTGCCGTGTGGGGCGTGCAGAGCAGCACCCAGCCTCCCCTGCGGGCCTGCCCCATTTCCAGCGGCGAGGGCGCGTTTTACCTACGCCTGATGGTGGAAGACCGCCCCGGCGTTATTGCCGACATTACCGCCATCTTGCGTGATTGTGGCGTGTCACTGCGCAGCATGCTCCAGCATCCGGCGGAAAATGACAGCACGCCATATGTTCCCCTTGTTCTGGTCACACATCGGACATCCGAGGCGGCTATGCAGGACGCCGTTACCCGGATTGACGCCCTGAGCGTTGTGACAGACTCCACAGTCGTGATCCGGATCGAGGCTGCCTGAGAACCCCCTCATACAGCCCCGACCTGCCTTACGATCGATTGTGCAATTAAGGATCCCGCTTTCTCATGTCTGATTCCATTGGCCCCTCTCCCTTCGTTGTTTCTGACCGCAATCTGGCCCTTGAGCTGGTACGCGTGACCGAAGCGGCGGCCCTTGCCTCTGCCCGCTGGACGGGCCGTGGCCGCAAGAACGATGCAGACGGTGCAGCGGTGGAAGCCATGCGCATCGCCTTTGACACGGTGGCCATTGATGGCACCGTGGTCATTGGTGAGGGCGAAATGGACGAAGCGCCCATGCTCTATATTGGTGAAAAAGTGGGCGCTGGCGGCCCGGCCATGGATATTGCCGTGGACCCGCTGGAAGGCACCAACCTGTGCGCCAAGGACATGCCAAACGCCATTACGGTTGTGGCACTGGCCGAACGCGGCAACTTTTTGCACGCGCCTGACGTGTACATGGACAAGATCGTAGTTGGCCCCAACCTGCCCGCAGGCGTGGTGGACCTTGAAAACACGATTGAGACCAACCTGAAAAACCTTGCCAAGGCGCGCGGCAAAAGTGTGCAGGACCTGCTGTTGTGCACGCTCGACCGCGAACGCCATGAGGAAATGATCGCCCGCGCCCGTGCCGCAGGTGCGCGCGTGCGCCTGCTGAGCGATGGCGATGTGGCCGGTGGCATTGCCGCCTGTCTGGACAGCAGTCAGGTGGATATTTACGTCGGCTCCGGTGGTGCGCCCGAAGGGGTGCTGACTGCCGCTGCCGTGCGCTGCGTGGAAGGCCAGATGCAGGGCCGCCTGTTGTTTGAAGATGACGCCCAGCGCGAACGCGCCCAGAAAATGAACCCCGGCAAAAACCCAGACCGCAAGCTGGACCTGCATGACATGGCCGCAGGCTCCGTGCTGTTCTCGGCCACGGGTGTAACCACCGGTGCGCTGCTGCGCGGCGTGCGGCAGTACCCGCATCAGGCGGTCACGCATTCGCTGGTCATGCGCTCCAAGTCCGGTACGTCCCGCTTTATTGAGGGGCACCACAACTTCAAAACCAAAACATGGACGCCACAATAACAGGCGTTTTTTAACCCCATGCTCCCCACCGCCACACCGCCGGATGCGCAAACACCCAGCCCCGTCCCAACACCCGCTGTGCTCAATGTGGAGCACAGCGTAAACGGGCGGCGCTGGTCATGGCGGGAGGGAGCCG
>JBDNSL010000141.1:0-4711 GCA_047719095.1 Acetobacter sp. | reverse complement strand
ACGAAGCAACGGAACATGGTCGGCACCATTATCACCTGATTGACGTTGATAACGGCAAAGTGATCGAGTTTGAAGACCCGGAACATGAAGCCTTCATGATGAAGGTGGCAGACAGGCTTGGATTCGAGTTTGTTTCCATGCGGCTGGAGCTGTTTGGTAAAAAACGCCAGCCCGCAAGTGCGCCCTCCGGCAAGACAACACCCCGCTCACGCCGCAAGAAAGACCAGACATGAGTTCCACACAAACCACAGGCGGGCTTTCGGCACTGGATCTGGACCGCTCACGCTTTCCCGAACTGCATGGCGGCAGCCTGAGCGTACGCATTGCCGAAACGGACGATGAGCGTGATGCAGCACAGGCCCTGCGCTACCGCGTTTTTTACGAGGAAATGGGGGCACACCCCAGTGCAGAAACCCTACGCCTGAAGCGCGATATTGACGAATTTGACAGTGTTGCTGACCACCTTCTGGTCATCGACAACGCCATTGCCTCGGACGCACGCGGTGTTATTGGCACGTATCGTCTTGTTCAGGGCGATGCGGCGCAGAAGATCGGCCGGTTCTATTCTTCCAATGAATATGACATTACCCCGCTCAAGGAATTCCCCGGCAGGCTGCTTGAAGTCGGGCGGTCGTGCGTGGACAAGAACTACCGTGGCCGTGCGGCCATGCAGCTTTTGTGGCGGGGCATTGCCTCCTACATTTTCCTGCACCGCATAGACCTGCTGTTTGGCTGCGCCAGCCTGCCCTGCACGGACCCCGACCAGATTGCGGATGAGTTGACCTATCTCTACCACAATCATCTGGCTCCTCCGGCCCTGCGCGTTCGGGCACTCGAAAACCGACGGGTGGAAATGCTGCGCACCGACCCGCATACGCTTAACGTACGCCGTTGCCTTGTTGGCCTGCCGCCCCTGATCAAGGGGTATCTGCGCCTTGGCGGCTACGTGGGCGATGGTGCGGTGATTGACCCGCAGTTTAACACCACGGACGTAGCCATTCTGGTGAAAAGCGAACTGCTGGCGGACAAATACTACCGCCACTATGAACGCCGCCTGCGTGACGCTCTGGACTAAGCAGCACCCACCAGCCTGCGGGGGTATTTGACCCTGATTTTTAACGGCCCTACCCCAGCAGGCAGGCGGCCTGCCTTTACCATTGAGCGCTTCCATGCCCCCTAAAACCGTGTTTTCCCGCTTGTGTCCAAAACGGGGAACTCTTTGTTTTGCAGCCATTATGCTGGGCCTGGGCGGGCTTGCAACACTCGCGTTGCCACCATTCCATCTTCTGCCGGTCCTGCTCCTGAGCTTTGGTCTGCTGGGGCATATCCTTAACACCACCCAAAGTCGCAAACGCGCGGCATGGGTGGGCGCACTGTTCGGGTTCGGGTTTTATGCTGCGGGCCTTTACTGGCTGGTCAACGCCGTTCTGATCCGCGCAGATGAGTTCTGGTGGTTTGTGCCGTTCCCATCCCTTGGCTGCGCGCTTATTCTGGCCCCTACGGTCGCAGCACCTGCCGCACTGTGCCTGTTTTTGCCTGCTGGCATACGCCGCCTGAGCGCCTTTGCAGCTTTGTGGACCCTGTTTGATATGGGGCGCACCTTCATTTTTAGTGGCTTTACGTGGAACGCGCTGGGCAGTTGCCTTGCCATTCCCGGCCCTATGGGCAGCCTGCTTATCCAGCCAGCCGCATGGGTGGGGGAAGATGGGCTGACTTTAGCCCTTGTCCTGCTTTCGCTCCTGTGCGGCACATCTTTGATGGAACACACAGCACTCGCACGCTGGGTAGCACACAAGGTTGCCCCCAATAGCACCCAACCCTCCCAGCAGCAGCACCTGCGCAGGCGCGTTATGGCCTGCTCTGTGGCGGGTGTGCTGCTCTGGTGTGCAGCGGGGGGGATGCGGCTCTACACAGCCCACCCAACGGGCGAGGCCGGCCCCATTGCCGTTATTGTGCAAGGCAATGTGCCCGAAAGCGAAAAAATTGGTCGGCAAAGCCCGCATGATATTTTCATGCGCTATCTGGGCCTGACTGCTCAGGGCGTACAGGCCGCACAGGCGTTGCAGGTGGCCCAGCACACGCCGGGCACGCGCTTTCGCCCCATTGTTTTTCTCTGGCCCGAAACAGCTTTTCCCGGCTACGATTTATTGCAGGATAGCCCCCGCGCCCGGCAGGTCATTATGGAATGGGCCTTGGGGGCCGATGCGGGCATTATTGGCGCGCTGCGTATGGATGACAGCGGGCATTACCGCAATTCCGTTGTGGCTTTGGCCCCCGATGGGGCCATGCAGGCCGTGTATGACAAGGCCCGGCTTGTTCCTTTTGGGGAATATCAGCCCCCCTTCATTCCCCTGCAAATTGTGCCTCAAGGCGGCATGGCCGCAGGCCCCGGCCCGCAAACGTGGCATCTGGCCGATATTCCCGCAGTTGGCCCGCTGGTGTGTTACGAAGTTATTTTTTCGGGCGATGTGGTTAACCCTCATGACCGCCCCCGCTGGCTGGCCAATGTGACCAACGATGCATGGTTCGGCAACAGTGCGGGACCACGCCAGCACCTGTCCTCCGTGCGGTTGCGCGCAGTGGAGGAAGGGCTGCCTGTCGCACGCGCGGCCAATACGGGTATTTCCACAGCGTATGACGGCATGGGCCACAGGCTGGACCATCTGGGCTGGGGTAAGGCAGGGGTTCTTACCGTGCCACTCCCTGCTTCACTTCCGCCAACCTTGTTTGGAACATGGGGCCAGTCCACACCATTAACCCTGTGCGGTGTGCTGTTAGGGCTTGCATGCATGCCCCGCCGTAACCGCCCACACGCCACCTGCCCGCCCACCGACACGGCATCTCTTTAACAAGGCAGGCGTTTTTCATGGCTTTATCACACAACGTTTTTGTAGAAACTTGTCAGTTTTTCTTTATGAAACATTAAGATTACATGTTATCCGCCCTCCTGTTCCAGCCTTCACAACCGCGGGAAAAAACCCAGTCGTGAGCAAAACCGAGCCTCTGACGGATCCAGCCTCCACGATATCCACGCATGCCGAAACCATAGATGCCCATGTTGGCAAACGCATTCGGCTGCGCAGGACACTGCTTGGACTCTCGCAGGAAAAACTGGGCGAGGCACTCGGCGTCACCTTCCAGCAAATTCAAAAATACGAGCGTGGCACAAACCGGGTAGGTGCTTCGCGGCTATACGACATTGCCACAGCGCTGGACGTGCCGATCAGCTTCTTTTTTGATGATATGCTTTCCACTCAGGCGATTGGTGTAGCCAACAGGGGCTTTGCCGAAACACGCAAACCCTTTGGCGCACCCGTGGCCCCACCCCCAGCGCCCACCACCACGCCCCTACAGGTCATGGCGGACGAGCAGGATATGCTGGCCAGAAAAGAAACGCTGGATCTGGTGCGTGCCTACTACCAAATCCCCGATAGCACCTTACGCCAGAAAATGCTGGAACTGATCCAGTCCATGGCCCGCCCCAGCACCAAAGACTAGCAAACCCGGGCAGCACCCCCTGCGGCCCACACGCGGTATCGGCCCCGGCATAACCCACAAAAAAAGGGCGACACCTACGTGCCGCCCCTTCAAACCTGTCATCCCTTATCCTGAGCCGGAATGGAGGAGGAAGATCAGAAACTCTGGTCGTCGCCACCGCCCCAATCACCACCACCGGAATCTCCACCCCAGTCGCCACCGGCATCAAAGCCCTGATCGGCCTGTACGCCCCCACCTGCAAACGGGTCGGCTCCGGCATCGCCATAGTTGTTCACAATGGTTTCATTGGTGGTTGCACCACCCATGCCACCCTCGCCCATGCCCATACCGCCATCATGGTGGCCGCTGAACAGGCTGGTCAGGGCATTGGCGGCCAGCATGCCACCTGCAACACCCGTGGCTGTTGTGAGCGCACTACCCAAAAAGCCCGACCCACCGGAAAAGGAGGACGGCTGCATGCCATACGGCATGGGCTGCGGCTGGTACTGGGGCGGCATGGCAGGGCGGCCACCCCAACCCGGAGGCGGTGCGGACTGCGGCTGGGCAGACTGCCCACCACCAAACAGGCCCCCAAAGAACCCACCAGACTTCTGCTGTCCGGCATTACCCTGCTGCTGAGCCGCCTGAAGGGCCTGCTGTGCCTGCTGGAGCTGGAACTGAAGCTGCTGAATCCGATTCTGCGCCTGCACCAGTGCGGCTTCCTGCACCACAGCCATCTGGGTCACGCGGTAGCGGGCTTCGGGGTATTTCTGGAATTCCTGTGCAATAAACTGGTCAGCCTGCTGGTCGATCGCGGGCAGGTTGGGCTGGCTGCCCGGCACGCTGCCAAAGCCACCCTGGGCTGCACCGCCAACACGGGCCATGAACTTTTCAATAAGGTCGCGTTCTTCGTTTGTCATTCCATACCTTCCCGCCCTGACGGGCCAATTACAGCACCAGAGCTTTGTGCCAGAACACTCTGGCCAAGATGTGGCGCGCCCACAAGCCTGTTACAAGAGACTACGCCCCAAAGGAAACCCTGCCATAAGGCCCTCCTTCTCTTTCGGTCTGGCGCGCGGGGTTGTATGGTGGGGCCAGCCGTGCCCCGCGCACACCCAACCTGACTGTATATATTGCGGAGTTTCATCCCTATCATGGACCCGGCGTCTCCCCGCCCCACAGAGCGGCCCCTCTCCTTTCAGGACCTGATCCTGACCCTGCACCAGTTCTGGTC
>JBDNSL010000140.1:0-4718 GCA_047719095.1 Acetobacter sp. | reverse complement strand
GAAAAGCGGTGGTGTCGGCCTTGTAGCCGACCGTCTGGCTGTTGGCGATGTTGTTGCTGAGGTTGGTAAACGCGGTGGACTGAGCGTTAATCCCGCTGACAGCCGTAGTAAGGGAGTTAATAATAGACATGTATCGTCCCTGCCTTGTGGATGCGCAGTTATCTTACGCTGGCTGTCTGTGCCGGGCGGCACGCGCATCAGCCACGGGTTGCTGGCTGGCAGGTTTGTGAGCGGGAACATGCCCGGTCACACGACCTGACGCCTTAGTTACCCAACTGAGTAGCATGTAGGGCGTGGAACGCAAGTTTTTCCTGCATGAAGGAACTGTAAACTGCGGGTTCCGGGCTGTTAGCGGCGGAGTCGTGGCGGCTGTGGCGGTGGCTGTTGCACAGGTGGTGGGGCTGCCCGCGATCCGGGGGTCTTGAGCTTCATCACATAAGCAATAATGGCGGCGACGGGCTGGAAGTATTCGGCCGGAATTTCAGAATCGATCGGCAAGGTATACAGTGCACGTGCAAGGGGCGGGTTGGGCACAATGGGAACACGGGCTTCCTCGGCGGCTTCTCGCATACGCGCGGCCAGTTCGTCCGTACCTTTGGCGACAATTTTGGGTGCGCTGTTCACCCCGTTCTCGTATTGCAGGGCCACGGCGTAGTGGGTCGGGTTGGTGACAACCACCGTGGACTCCTTGACCGCCTGCACCATGCGGCGGCGGCGGCGCATACGGATCTGCCGCTGACGGGCCTTGACCTTGGGGTCCCCGTCCATGTTCTTGGCTTCGTCCTTGATGTCCTGAAAGCTCATGCGGAGCTGTTGCAGCCGGTGCCAGCGGGTCCACACATCATCCAGCACGGCAATAACGGCCTGCACCACCAGCACCACCAGTGTTGCGTACACAAACCACGAGATAAGCTCGTGCGTAAGATGGGGCACGCTCCACCGCTCGGACACGGGGGCCACGCGCAGGGTCTCCTTGGCCACGCCGTACAGAACCGCGCCAAAAACCGCCATTTTGACAATGCCCTTGGCGGTTTCGACCAGGTTGTTCTTGCTAAACAGGCGCTTCATGCCCTTGGCGGGCGACAGGCGCATGATGTCGGGCATAATGGCCTGAGGGCGGAACAGGAACCCGCTTTGCAAAAAGCCGTAGCTCAGCGTGATGATAACCCCCGTGGCCACCAGTGGGGCTGCCAGCCACATGCCTTCCAGCATGGCCTGCACGGCGGCGCGGTAAAGGGAGGCACGGTCAAAGGGGATACTGTCAAAATGGCCCATAAGCCCCTGCATATGCCGGGTGAACCTATAGGCGGACAGGCCTGTGGTGGTGGTAAAAACGATCAGGAACCCGCTGAGCACGATCAGAAGCTGCACCTCGCGTGATTGGACAATATTGCCTTCCTCACGCGCGGTTTCCAGCCGTTTGCCGGTTGGGGCTTGGGTCTTTTCGCCTGAACTGTCGTCGGCCATGCGTGCGCGCTCCTAGGGGTGGGGCGTTGCCGCGCCAATGCCGGGCAGACCAAGCAGAAAATCGCCCGCGCGCTCCTGCCAGACACCACTCATGACCTGAATGAGAATGGCCAGCAGCAATACCCCCCCCAGCAACTGGGCGGGCATGGCCATGGAATAGACCTGTATGGAGGGCATAAGCCGGTTGAGCACGCCCAGCATGGCAGGCCACAACGTGCCGATCAGCACAAACGGGGCCGAAAGCTGAAAAGCCAGCATAAAGGTCTGGGAGGTCACCTGTGTCACACTGCGTGCCATGTCGCCCACCATGGGCATGTGGCCGGGGGGGAACACGGTGTAGGAGCCGGTAACAGCTGCCAGCGGCAGGGCATACAGGCCCGAGGACATAAAAATGACAGGCACCATAAACCCGGCCATGTGGCTGATGGCCGTACTGTTGGCCCCAAGGTCGGGGTCGGGCTGGAGCACACTGGCCAGCCCTGTAAAAATGGCCACAAACTGCATGGAAATGCCAAGGGCGAGCGAGATAAGCCGCGCCAGCCAGCCAATAAAAATACCGTAAAGCAGTTCCCCCACAATAATGGCAATGGCGAATGCGGGCATATGCAGTGCGCGCCCCGATACGTCCTTGAGAGCGCCTTGCTCAATGGGGAGAATGGCCACGGTAATGCACAGGGCAATGCCTGCGCGCACCACCATGGGCGATGTGCTCTCCCCCAGTCCGGGGGAGGCCAGCACCATGGCGCTTACCCGGCACAGCACAAGCAGGAACATGGCGGCCAGTATCTGTATGGACCCGCCGGGGAACAGCAGGTAGTCGGTCATGCCCAAGCGGTGGTGGCGCTTTGGGGCCACAGGCTGGTCATGACCCGCCAACCATAATGATCTGGTCAAAAATTGTGCGGGCGTAAGTGTTTAAGGTCGAGGCCATATAGGAGCCTGTCAGCAGCAGGGCTGCCATGGCGGCCACAAACTTGGGAACGAAGGACAGCGTGGCTTCGCTCACCTGTGTCATGGCCTGAAACAGCGAAACCATAACCCCCGCCACCAGCGAGGCCAGCAGGGAGGGTGCCCCCAGCTTGACCGCCACAAACAGTGTCTGGCGCAGAATGTCGTGGATATCGACTGTGTTGTGCATGGCCGGCGTTTAAATCGCCATTTTCATGACGTCCTGATAGGCCTGTACCACGCGGTCACGCACGGTGGTAACGGTTTGCAGGGTCAGCTTGGCCTCTTCCACCGAGGTGGCAATATCGGACATGTTGCCTTTGCCCGACAGGCCGGTGGCTGTCTGGGCTTCGGCTGATTTGCCGGTCTGTATGGCGCCTTTGAGTGCGGTATCCAGTGCGGAGGAAAAACCCGAGACAATATCCGCCCCACCCGTGGCCCCTGTGCCCTGCCCGTCCGGTGTGGAGGACATGCTTTTCTGGGTCTGCCCGTAGGCGTTAAGCGCATCGAGGCTGCGTGTGGTGAGATCGCTGGTCATTTTAGCCCTGTCTGGCGCGGAGGGAGCGTTTGGCCGCCCATCCGCCACGATAGTGGTCTGGAACGTGGGTTCACTGTAATCCATTTGGCCCATGCAAGGCCAGTGGCTTTTGTGCCCGTATCCCCAATCTTTGCGGCGGGTTTACAGCACGTCCATTTTGGCGGTGGGGGAAATAACATTGATCCCCCGCGTAACGGGCAGGCTGGTCTCGCGCGCGCCGGGGGTAGCACTTGCGTTGTGCGCGCTCATGCGTGCGCCAAGGGGGATAAACGCCTGCTCGTTCAGCCGGTAGCCAATGCCCCATTGGGTAATAAAGGGGTTCACAATGCCAAAATCGCGCAGTTTTTTGCGGATTTTGCATACCATCACATCAATAATCTTGCCGTGTGGTTCTTCTTGTCCTGCGTACAGGTTGTCCAGAAGGGCTTCCTTGCTGAGCACCTGATTTTTGCGCAGGGTCAGCAGTTCCACCACATCATACTCACGCGGGGTCAGGGGCAGGGGGCGGTCGTCAATGCGGACCTGCCTGCGGTCCACGTTCACCACCATGCGGCCTACGTGCAGGCTCAGGCTGTCATGCCCGCCGGTGCGGCGGACTATGGCGCGCAGGCGGGCCAGCAGTTCCACGGGTTCTATGGCCGCATTCACGCAGTCATCCGCACCAATGGACAGGGTTTCGGCTACCTCCGTGGGGGTGGAGGCGCGGACAATCATCATGACCGGGGTGGGAATGCGGCTGTTGCGAATGTGGCGTAGCAGCCGTGTGTCGGGCTTGGCCTGCTGGATAACAACAATATCGTACTGTGAGCGGCGCAGGGTTTCCACCACCCCTTCGGGGCCGGACATGGTGATGGAGAGAGCTCCCTCCACCGCGGCTTCGGCCAGACCGTGGCATGGCCGGATATCGCCATGAGTTGAATTGTCTCCGATACACAACAGGCGCATGTTTTTTTCCGTCTATCGGGTTTGTGGTGCTCACATGGCCAATTATAGCCAGAAACTGCGGTGCACCAACCCTATTGGCAAGGCAGACGCATGACGCTGGACCGGTATTTGGGGTGTGTTTGGGGCCGTGCAAGGCCAGACTCCAAAAAACACCTTGGCTAAGGCATGGCCATCCCATAATCTGAGCACAAGATTTTTCCCTGTCGGTTTGCATGCGGCTCTGCCGTGCGGCATACCGGCTTTGTGTTTTCCTGTACGCGTTGAAGAGAGTCCATCAAATGGCAGATACCACGGTTGCCGCCCAGCTTGCCTCCAGCATGCGCACGGCCACAGCCCATATGACCCAGGCGGCCCACCGCTCGGTCCAGCCCGAAAATGTGACCTCCAGCGCTCTCAGGCTGGCCTCCAACAGCCAGGACGGGTCCTCCTCCTCCATGCAGTTTGACGCCTCCGGGCAGGTCGTGCCTTCGGGCAACTCGCATAACAAGCACTCCGGCTCGTCAAGCTTTATCAACCTTCTGGCCTGATCGCGCCTGTTGGGCCGGGTCATTGCGGCCCGGCGGGGTATTCGGGTTGGCGTAGGGTGTTATTTTATCGCATGACGCTTCAGGCTATTCATAAGTGCATGACGGCGGGCAAGGCCCGGTCTGGTCCTGCATGACTGGCGGGGTTCTGTTTTTTGCTCTGGCGGGCGGGCCGCTCAGCCATAGGGCTTCAGCCCCCGCTCCCTTATGTGCAGCAGAGTTCCGCCCCACGGCGGGGCTCTTGTTCGTTCAGGATTAACCAGACGTGTATTTCAGCAGATCCGTTTGCATGAGAC
>JBDNSL010000139.1:0-4787 GCA_047719095.1 Acetobacter sp. | reverse complement strand
TGGCTTATTGCCCGGAGCTGGCGGGTTGCTGCGCCAGCAGAGCCACATGCGTAAATCCACCTGCGGTAATCTGACCCATGACCTGCATGACCTGCCCGTAGTCTATATGGGCGTCACCCCGCACAAAAATGCGGTGTTCCTGGTCATTGTTCGCAGCGGCCTTGAGCTGGGCCACAAGCTGGTCCGTCGTCACCGGCTCATCCCCCAGATAGAGGCTTCCATCCGCCTTGATGGACACGGTAATCGGCTTGTTGTCCGAGTTGACCGGCCGGGCATCGGTTTTGGGCAGGTCAACATTTACACCGCTGGTCATCATGGGGGATGTGACCATGAAGATGATCAGCAGCACCAGCATGACGTCCACCATGGGGGTCACGTTGATCTCAGCCATAGGGCGCCTGCGGCGGCGACCACTCCCTCCAGATGACATGGCCATGCTTAGACCCTTTCTTCAGACTGGCGGGAGAGGATGGCGGCAAATTCGGTGCCAAACCCTTCCAGACGGTCCTCAAACAGGTCCATGCTGTTGCTGATCACGTTGTACGCCACATAGGCGGGAATGGCGGTCAGCAGGCCAATGGCGGTGGCAAACAGGGCTTCGGAAATACCGGGGGCCACAACGCTAAGGTTGGTGTTGTGCTCGGCAGCAATGGAGCTGAAGGAATGCATGATCCCCCACACCGTGCCAAACAGACCCACAAACGGGGCCACTGGCCCAACCGTTGCCAAAAAGATAACCCAGCGGCGCAGGCGGTCCATCTCACGCGTGATGGTAATGCCAATAGCGCGGTCCACGCGCTCCTTAACCCCACCACGCACCAGATCCACACCGGGAATACGGGCCGAACGCCGCCATTCACCCATGGCGGCACCAAATACGGCGGCCATCGGGCTTACGGGTTTGGCGCCATCGCTCTCGTAAAGGTCATCAAGGCTGCCACCGGACCAGAACCGGTCTTCAAAGCCAGAAGCCGCCCGGTTGATCCGCCGGATGGTTACAAACTTGTCGATAATAATGGCCCAGACCATGATGGAGCACAAAAGCAGCCCCAGCATGACCAGTTTTACCACAAGCGAGGCGTTCATAAACAACGCCCAAACCGACAGGTCCCCCGCCGCGCTTACGCCGAGATTTGCCGCATCAACCGCACGATCCAATAATGCCTCCTGCCTCTGCACCCGTTGCGGGCCACCAGTCTCCGACTCGGGCGAGATTCCTCACGGCCCAACACTGCTGCTTCTTACTGTTTTCCGTAAAAAAGCAGAAGAGGCGCTTTTTAGTCCTTCGGTGCCAACTGTGTCAGAAGATCATGCCATAAAGGCGGAAATCGGGCAGGACGCCCATCTTCGGCCCGTACACATGCCAGACCCACATCCACTTCGGCGGCCACATCGGCCCCACGGGTAACAATCTGTTCCAGCCTGCAACTTGCAGCCCGGAGCGATGTCAGCCGTGTTGTTACGGTCAGCACATCATCCAGCCGCAGGGGCATGCGGTAGGTAAGCTTGGCGTCGCGCACCACAAACACCAGCCCGTAATCATGCAAAAGGCCAGAGGCAGGCATGCCGCAACTGCGGATGGCCTCGGTTCTTGCCCGCTCGGCAAAGGCCAGATACCGGGCATGGTACACAATGCCCCCTGCATCCGTATCTTCGTAATAAACGCGAAAATCTATGGAGTGGCTGCTCATGGAGCTTCCTCATCATCCGCCAGAAAATCCATCTGGGGTGCGGCAGTGTTTTCCGGTCTGGGGGGTGGCGTCAAGCCAAGATGGCGCCAGCCCCGCTCACCCAGCACGCGGCCACGGCTGGTACGCAGGACCAGCCCTTCCTGAATAAGGAACGGTTCAATCACATCTTCCAACGTATCGCGCGATTCGGCCAGAGCGGCTGCCAGCGTTTCCACCCCCACGGGGCCACCGTGGTGGTACTCTGCTATGCGCCGCAGGTAACGCCGGTCCATGCTGTCCAGCCCCAGCGCGTCCACCTCCAGCCGGGTCAGGGCGGCGTCGGCCACGTCCACTTCCACAACCTGCCCTTCGGGCACGGAAAGGGAGGCAAAGTCACGCACCCTGCGCAAAAGCCTGCCTGCAATACGGGGTGTGCCCCGCGCGCGGCGGGCAATTTCCATGGCACCATCGGCAGAGAGCGCAAAGCCCAGCTTGTCCGCCCCACGCGCCACAATGCGGGCCAGCTCGTCTGGCGTGTAAAACACCAGCCGCAGCGGAATGCCAAACCTGTCGCGCAAAGGGGTTGCCAGCAGGCCCGCACGGGTGGTGGCCGCAACCAGCGTAAAGGGGGGCAGGTCAATCCGTACCGAACGCGCGGCCGGGCCTTCGCCAATAATCAGATCAAGCTGAAAATCCTCCATGGCGGGGTAGAGAATTTCCTCAATGGCGGGCTGGAGTCGATGAATTTCATCAATAAACAGCACGTCACGCGGTTGCAGATTGGTCAGGATAGCCGCCAGATCGCCCGAGCGCTGGATAACCGGGCCGGATGTGGCCCTAAAGCCCACCCCCAGTTCACGCGCGACAATCTGGGCCAATGTGGTTTTGCCCAGACCCGGCGGGCCGTGCAGCAACACATGGTCCAGTGCTTCCCCCCGGTTACGGGCGGCGTGAATAAAAACGGACAGGTTTTCGCGGCTGGCCTTCTGCCCCGTAAAGTCGGACAGGGTTTGTGGCCGTAGGGCCGCCTCGCCCGCATCCTCCCCCTGACGGGTCGCGTCAATTTCGCGCTCGGGGGTAAACTCCGGGCTCATCGCGCAAGGTCCTTCAGGCTGTCACGCAGCACGCCATCCAGCGTGGCGTCTGGCCCGCTGGCGTCCATAATGCGGCGCACAACGGGGGCGGCCTCCATACGGCGAAAGCCCAGCCCCGCCAGCGCCATAAGGGCGTCTGCCTCTATGCTGCCAACAGGGGTTGCCATAACCGGCACACTAAAGCCGCCCTTGCTGCCGGGCATTTTACCCGCCTTGTCGCGCAGTTCGGTTAAAATCCGCTCGGCCAGCCGTGCGCCAACACCGGGGGCGCGCATCAGACTGGCCTTGTCCGCCGTGGTCAGGGCGGCCACCAGATCGCTCGCAGACAGGGCGGACAGAATACCCAGCGCCACCTTGGCCCCGACCCCCTGCACACCTGTGAGCAGGCGAAACCACTCCCGCTCCGCACTTTCGGAAAAACCGTAGAGCAGAATGGCATCCTCACGCACCACGGTCTCGACCAGAATCCGTGCTTTTTCGGGGGGGCTGGGGAGGGCCGCCAAGGTGCGGGTGGAGGCTGCAACAAGGTAGCCAACACCGTTCACATCGACCACACAGCTCCCCAGATCCACCTGAATGACCAGTCCGCACAAAAACGCAATCATGCCATTCTAACCCCGGCTGCAATGTGGCGGGCACTTGCCCTGTGGTGGGCATGGCAGATGGCAACAGCCAGCGCATCGGACGCATCCGCCCGGATAATTTTTACCCCCGGCAGAAGGCGGCACACCATCATTTCCACCTGATTTTTATCGGCAGACCCCGTGCCAACCACCGCTTTTTTAACGGCCAGCGCGCCGTATTCGGCCACACTCAGCCCCGCAAGTGCCGGGGCCAGCAGGGCCACCCCACGGGCATAACCCAGCTTGAGCGTGGCCGCACCATTGCGGTTGACGTAGGTTTCCTCCACCGCTGCCTCGGCAGGCTGGAGCCGCTCGATCAGCATGTGCAGGTTGTAATGCAGGACTTTTAGCCTGTCTGGCACACTATCCGCACTGTTGGTGGCGATCACGCCATTTTCCACATGCCGGAGCCTGTTGCCCTCGACATCGATCACGCCCCACCCTGTAAAGCGCAGGCCGGGATCAATGCCGAGAAGACGTACCACTGTCAGGCTGACAGTTTTTCCGCCAGATCATCCGGCAGGTCAAAATTGGCAAAGACATTCTGGACGTCATCATTGTCTTCGAGAACATCGAGGAATTTGAACAGGCTCTGGGCCTTTTCCTCATCCAGTGTCACGGTGTTTTCGGGCCGCCAGTCCAGCTTGCCACTCTCGGCCTCGCCAAAGCGGGCTTCCAGCGCGTCCTTGACCGCAAAGAACGACTCCACTTCGCACGTTACTTCATGCGCCGTATCGGTGGAGACCACGTTTTCCGCCCCGGCCTCAATCGCTGCTTCAAGCATGTCATCTTCAGACGCAACGGATGCGGGGTAGGCAATCACGCCCAGCCTGCGGAACATGAAGGAGACGGAATTGGTCTCCCCCATGGAGCCACCAGACTTGGAAAACGCCGCCCGCACTTCCGATGCCGTGCGGTTGCGGTTGTCGGTCAGGGCTTCCACAATAACGGCAACGCCTGCGGGGCCGTAGCCCTCGTAGCGCATTTCCACGTAGTCATCCCCGCCAGCACCACCAGAGGCTTTTTTAATGGCGCGCTCGATGGTGTCCTTGGGCATGTTCACCTCACGTGCTGCCACAATGGCAGCACGCAGGCGCGGGTTGGAGTTGGGGTCGGGCAGGCCTGCACGTGTGGCCACGGTCAGTTCCCGAATGATCTTGCCAAACTGCTTGGCGCGCTTGGCGTCCTGCGCACCCTTACGGTGCATGATGTTCTTGAACTGGGAATGACCAGCCATATTCCTTACCTTACCTGTCCTGCCATCGGGCGGGCCGTGTTCAGCCTAACTGCCCGTGACAATGCTTGTATTTTTTACCCGATCCGCATGGGCATGGCGCGTTGCGGGGGGTTTCTCCCCAGCTTGACGGATCATCCGGCATAATGGCGCTGCCCCCGATGGG
>JBDNSL010000138.1:0-4805 GCA_047719095.1 Acetobacter sp. | reverse complement strand
TCTCCCGAGATGGCTTTGGGGCTCGTGGGCGCGGAGATGTGATTAAGAGAAAGACGAACGTGTCTCCAGCCATCAGACTCGCAGCGGCTGGGGAGCCCGACGTCACTGCGGATCAGGCGTCAGATTGGCTATTTTCACAGACCATCGTGGAAATCACGCCCACCACGCTATGTGAAAACCGTGCCGAGAAATCGGCACCGGTCTTACTCCCCGCCACACGCAACATTCTTGACTTTGTTAGGCATTGCCGATTTTCTTGGAACCATGTTTGGACCTCCCAACGCTATGCAGATCAGAGTCTCGATCGACGAGATCGAACCAGCCGTCTGGCGGCGTCTCGTCGTGCCAAGTGAATGGAACCTGGAGCAGCTTCACCTCGCTATCCAGGCGGCCTTTAACTGGTGGAATTATCATCTCCATGAGTTCGAGATCGGGGGACTGCGTTACGGAAATGCCATTGAGGCTGCGGAAGGATCGGCCATCGGCGATCCCCAGGTCTTTGACGAACGCCAGGTCCGGTTGCGCGATTTCCGCAACGCGGGCACGGCGTTCACCTACGTCTATGATTTTGGCGACGACTGGCACCATACCGTAGAAATCGAAGATCTGCTTTTCCTCGAAAGCGCTCCCCGCCACGCGACCTGTATTGACGGCGCGCGTGCCCGCCCGCCCGAGGACGTTGGCGGCATTTCAGGCTATGAGCGGTTTCTGGAGGTAATCGGCTCCCCCGAGGATCCCGAGCATCGGGAAACCAAGGCCTGGTGTGGTGGCCATTTCGATCCCGAGTGGTTCGATCTTGCGACCGTCGACAAGGATGTCCGAAACGCGTTGAAGCCGAATGTGAAAAGAAGGCTTCATCAGCCGAAACCGAAAAAAAACAAGCTATAGATATCACTAAGTTAATCAGGCGTGTTTTAAGGTAAAGGTCAATGTTGTCGATCGGGATCGACGGCAGAATATGCTACAATCCGTTATTGGATAGCCGGATTGGACGCGTCATGCCTTATTTATTTTAAGCGCTGAAAAGCAGTCAATGCGCTAGCTCGATGCTACCATGCCGATTTCTCGGCACGGTTTCCGCAATACCTGTCAGATGCCACTCTCTTTCTGGAATCTCCAGACCGGGATACCCATCTGCTTCGCCTTATCGGCCAGATTGTCCTGAATGCCCGATCCAGGGAACACCATAATCCCGATGGGCAGGACTTTCAGCAGGGCGTCGTTGCGCCGGAACGGGGCGGCCTTGCCATGCCGGTTCCAGTCCGGCTTGAAGGCGATCTGCGCAACATCACGATGATCCGCCCAGCGCGAGGCGATGAATTCCGCCCCCTTGGGTGAGCCGCCGTGCAGCAGCACCATGTCGGGGTGCTTCTCCCGCACCTTGTCCAGCCGGTTCCAGATCAGATGGTGGTTGTCGTAATCAGGACCGCCCGTGACCGCGACCTTGGGGCCGGCCGGCACCAGCAGCTCCGTTTCAGCTTTCCTGCGGGCGTTGAGGAAATCACGGCTGTCGATCATCGACGCCGTCAGCGTGCTGCGACTGATCAGCGAGCCGGAGCGTGGCCGCCAGGGCGACATCGTCAGACGTTCGAACTGGTCGCAGGCGAGGTCGCGGAAGATCTCGTAAGCGTTGCGTCGTTCCAGCAAAGTCAGCCCTTCGGCAATCAGGCGCTCCAGTTCCACTGAGCGGATCTCGCTGCCATCCTGTTCCTGCTGGCTGCGTTTCTGCGCCGCCTCGTTGCGGTCAAGATCACGCTCCACCTGCCCGACCATGCGGTGAAAGACGTTGACCGTGGACCAGAGCAACGGTTCGAGATCGGGTTCCAGCCGGGTTTCAGTCAGTGTGGCGGACAGGGCATCGAAGATATCGGCAACCGCACCCTCGATCTGTCCGGCGTCGGGCAGCGGCCTCGGGTCCGGCTCGTCCTCGAAAGGACGGTGGCCGTAAAGCTGGAGTTCCGCCAGCACATGGGCGGTGGAAGAGGTGGCGTGTGCGGGTTCGAAATCGTCCTGTATGCGGGTCATGGGTCTGTCCTCCGGTTCTGGCCGCGCCCCTCGCGGCCTTTCCGGGGGCGGGAAGCGGCAGACGAAGGCCGGGCCGGAACCGCGCAACGCGCGGCCGGAACGCAGTGGAGGATGGCAGGGAGACGGCTATTTTGCTTCGCGATGCAAAGCGCGGCACGCGCGGCGGAAAATAGCCGGCTCCGCCATTGCAGGCGCGGTCTGGCTGACGCCCGCTCCCCTTCCTGAAAGGCCGAGGGCGCACCTCATCCGGAAACGGCCCCCCTCCCGCACGGCAGGAAATGACGATGACCCTCCCCCCCCTTCCCGGGCCGCCTCAGTGCGTGACGGGATGCAGGAACCGCGCCACGTCCTGCGGGGCAAGCTGGGGATGCAGGATCGCCCGCATCGCCCCACGCCCGAGATAGCGGAGATCATCGTTGAAATCCGCCAGACGCGGTGACAGCACAAGGCACTCGATCCCGGCCTCCTGCGTCCGGGTCTGCAGGGGCGTCACCGCATGGTCCCCGGCCGGGTCGTCATCGCGCAGCATGTAGAGGCGGCGCAGCGTGGGCGGAAACGCCATGGCGGCGAGATGCGCCGAGGACAGACAGGCGGCCAGTGGCAGAGCGGGCATGATCTCATGAAGCGAGATTACCGTCTCGATCCCCTCGCCTGCCGCCAGAACGTCGGACACCGCGCCAAAGCGCACGGCATGGCCAAGCAGGTCACCCATGGCCCGACGCGGCATTTCGACTGGCGCCTTGCCGCGTCCGTCCCGCGCCAGCCAGGTGCGATGGACGCCGGTAACGCTACCAGCAAGGTCGGTCACGGCGGCGATCATGGCGGGCCAGGTCTCGGTCGGGCTGTCGGTATCGGCGCGATAGTAGCAGTCAGGATGGAAACGCAGCGATGGTAGGTCCGTCAGGTGGGTGAGGTCACGATGCCGCAGCCAGATTTCCGCCAACGTGCCCGCAATCGGGCGTGACATGGCCCAGAGCCGACGTGCAGCATCCGCTGTGCCGGATGCCTGCCCGGAAGTATCGTGGCTGAACGCATGGGAACGGCCGCGATCAGGGGCCGATCGTGGCTCGGACTGGGGCAGGCAGAGAAAGCGCCGGGCCTCGTCGGCGACAGCGCGAAAATCCAGCAGCCCGAGGCTTTCACGGATGATGTCGAGCAGATCGCCATGCTGCCCTGTCGCGCCATCCGTCCATTTCCCAGCACGGCCACGCCCGTCCAGACCACCATGGAGGCGAACATAGAGCGACCGACCTGGCGTGTTGTGGACATCGCCGACCAGCCAGTAATTGCCATGCCTTCGCCCGGCTGAAAGGTAATGGCGACACACCGCCTCGGCGTTCTCGGCCAGCCTGCGGGCCAGATCGCCAGCATCCCATGACTGCGTATCTGTCATCTCACCCTCCCTGCAGGCTTGATGCCGCCATGATTCCCCCGTAACGGCAAAGGCAACGGGCACAGGCCCGAATGCAAAAGGATAGTCCCATGGCCACCACGATTTTCAGGATGGCGTTGACCAGCGTGGTCTTGCCCACGCCGGGGCCACCCGTGATCACCAGCACCTTGCTGCGCAGGGCAAGACGCACTGCTTCCTGCTGGCTGGGCGCCAGCGCAAGCCCGGTCTTCCTTTCTACCCAGGTTATGGCTTTTGCCGCGTCGATCTCGGACCAGGGCGGTCGACCCACGGCACAGGCACGCAATCGCTCGCCGATGCTCTGCTCCGCGCGATAGAGACCAGCCAGAAAGATGCAGCCCGCCTCGCCCACGCTGTCGGCGACCACGTCACCGGCTTCCAATTCCAAAGCGAGGGCCGTCTCGATCAGAGAGGCGGCGACCTCCAGCAGTTCGGCGGTGCTGGTCAGCAGTTCCCCGACCGGCAGGCCGCAATGCCCTTCATCCATGGCCTCGCCGAGCGCGTAGGAGATTCCGGCCCTCACCCGGATCATGGCGTCGGGTGCGATCCCCATCTTCCGGGCAATCTGGTCGGCGGTTTTGAAGCCGATCCCCCGGATGTCTTTCGCTAGGCGATAGGGGTTCTCGCTGATCAGTTTGACCGCGTCCTGCCCGTAGGTCTTGAAGATCCGCACTGCCCGCGAGGTGCCGACGCCATTGCTATGCAGGAACAGCATGATCTCGCGGATCACCTTCTGGTCCGCCCAGCCACCGACAATCCGTTCGGCACGCTTGGGACCGATGCCCGTCACCTCCCGCAGGCGTCCAGGTTCCTGTTCGATCAGATCGAAAACCGCCTCGCCGAACGCTTTCACCAGCTTCTTGGCGTAGACGGGACCTATGCCCCGGATCATGCCCGAACCAAGGTAGCGCTCAATGCCCTCGACCGTGGTCGGCGGACTGGCCCTGAGAAATTCCGCCTTGAACTGGAGGCCGTGAGTATGGTCGTTGAACCAGCGCCCCGATATCTGCACGAACTCGCCCGCCGAGATCATGGCGGCATGGCCGACAACAGTGACCAGATCGCGTTGCCCCCGCACCTTCACGCGCAGGACGCAGAAGCCGTTCTCGGCGTTGTGGAACGTCACCCGCTCTACGAGGCCAGCCAGCACCTCGGAGGATGCAGCCGTGCCACTCAACGGGACGCCCCTGTCAGCGCGGAATCGAGAGGGTCGGAAACCATGATCCATCGTAACACAGGATCGCGCTGCCCAGCGTATCGACGGCTCCAGCACGCCCGACACGCAGTCGTGAAGAGCCCCGATTTCAGCCCAACCTACGCTGGAGTTTCACTCCCATTTGCATCCTATACGCATCCTGCGCGCGGAGCA
>JBDNSL010000137.1:0-4860 GCA_047719095.1 Acetobacter sp. | reverse complement strand
GATCGCCAAGTCCCGTCTGGTTGACAAAACCAAGAACTAAGACTGCGGCCCTTACAGGCACAACACTACAAAAAAGGCTCTCCCACAGATGTGGGGGAGCCTTTTTTTGTGCCGGTTCGGCTTGGAAGCTGGGTTAAATTAAAGCCAAAACCCTAACTGTGTGGGGTTATTGCTTTTCTTCCCCAGCCAGAGTGCCGTCAGATTTTCTTGTAAATCTGAAAACGGATGTCACGGGGCTATCACCCATCATGGTGCTTATGTTGCAATCATAGACATTGTTGAAACCATCAACGGCTGTACATTTTACGCCTTCAACTTTGATTTCATTATTCAATTTATCCATAATGGCTTTTTTCTTTTCATCTGACATCTGGCCGCCCCCCGTAATCCTGCCGAGCAGGTTCTGTTCCTGAGTAACGGTGTTGAGCGCCTGACTTTTAAGAAAATCAGAGACTTCATCTTTGCTGGGTTCACCTTTGCCGCAGGCGGACAATGCTAAAATAAAGGGCGTTAAAACCAGAAATTTATGAAAGGTTTTCATGGAAAAATTCCTTCTATGATAAAGTATAGATTCATAATGCAGGATAATATGAGCGTAAAGAGTGTTGTATTAATTTCTCTTTAAATTACTCTGGCAAGAATAATGTTATTTATTTTCTAACTGAATTATTCTGTCGTAGCTGTGCAGTAGAGTGCTTTTTCCAGTATGCATGCCGCAATATCAGGGGGGCGTATGGTGCTCCCGTGTTTTGGTTTTTACAAAAACCCGTGGAAGTTTACGCTCAGAGCACTCCAAAAATCGACTTTGGTAGGCAAGTTGGGTATAGAGACAACACTTTTTAACGTGGAATTCCAAGGGGTGGCTTGTGCAGTGTGAATGGCGTAGATCTTACGACAGGCTGGTTCCTATGCTGATCAAGGAACACTTTGGAGACCCGGGGGCTCTTACCCGGCAGTTTCCGTACATGAAATCAACGTATTTGTGGAAAGATGATGATTTTATCATCACGCCCGAAGCATTGGCCGACCCGCAAAACAAGTACCACGGGCTTGAGCGGCTGGCCATGGAGCAGCACAAAGCCGGGGCTTGGAAACTTGCTGGTGAATACTGGCTGATTGCAGCAGGCTGGCGCTACAAGATGATGGATGACAATGACGAACGGCACGTGGACGCGTTGCAGTTTGTGCTGCGTCAGGTTGAATACAACAGGGCATTGGCCGAGTGGAAAAAGAAAAAACTGGGCCGCAACGCAATGCCTTATCCCGAACTGTTCGGTCTGACAGACGACTGAACAGGGCGCACTGGCAGAGGTAATAAGCCTGAACAGGCATGCCTGAATAATGGTAAGTGCCGGGTGGTTGTTATGGCCAGATGGCGTGGTACGGCTTAGCCGTTAGCCGTTAGCCGTTAGCCGTTGAGAGCCGCATTACGGCATGGCTGGTCCGGGCATGTTATTTGACCATCTTGCGGATAACGCCCATCAGTTCTTCCAGCGCTTCCTCCCCACCGTTTTCGGCTATGGCCGTGCGGACGCAGCCTTTGGCGTGGGAGGTCAGGATTTGCACCCCCACACCATCCAGCGCGGATTTAACAGCGGAAAGCTGGGTTAGAATATCCACGCAGTAGCGGTCATCCTGCACCATGTTGAGAATGCCCCCAACCTGCCCTTCAATCCGTTTAAGGCGGTTGATCAGGGCTGTCTTGTCTGGCTGGGTAACGTGCCGTTCCGTGTTGGTGGGGGGCTGTGGTGTGCAGGCGTGGCAACCGGGTTTGTCTGTGGGCATGGGGCATTCTGCTGGTTGTTGGTAAACAGGGCTTGGGCGGGGGCGGCATGGGCCTTAAGGGGCATGGCCCATGCCGGTTGGTGTAGGTTTGCCTGTCTGTAGTAGAATGCCTGCGCGCAGGACGCAAAAGTGGCGTGTGGGGCCTAGCCCCGCACGGGGGTTAAAACCATGTGCGCACCCCAAAGGTAAAACGGATATCCTCCGGCCCGTTATCGGCAGTGCCTCGTGGGTTGGGGCCGTGGCTTGCGGTGTTGCCGTAGTGGCCTGCGTAGGTCACGGCAATGTAGGGGGCAATCTTGCGCTTGAATTCGTAGCGCAGGCGTAACCCGGCATCGATATCGGAAAACCCCTGACTGACATTACGTTGCGCATCGGTATGGGAGTAAAAGTTGAACTCCGCCTGTGGTTGCAAGATCAGGCGGTTGGTTATCAGCAGGTCGTATGACCCCTCCAGCTTGCCCGCCACCCCTTGGGCGTTGAAGTAGGCTGTTGCCGAGACATCAAAAAAATACAGGGCCAGCCCCTGCACCCCCACTGCCCCCCATGCGCGGGTAGGGCCGCTGTCCAGGTCCAGCCTTACACCGGCCTGTAGGTCGAAGTAGGTGGAAATGGCGTGGTCATACAAAAATTCGTGGTCGCCATCGCTCATGCGGCGGTGCCCGTCCACCGTGCCTTCGGATTTGATCCACAGCTTGTCGTGGTCCGTGCCAAACCAGCTTTGGCCGGAATAGCGCAACAGGCTGTCCCCCGCTGTGTAACGCCCCTCGAACTGTTCCATCAGAACATGAAAATACGTGTTGTGGTCCATAACCGGGGGCATGTTGTGAATGTAGTGCACAACCGGTGTTGGTGGCGCGGTGGCGGGCCACTGGGCGCTGGGGGCAAGGGCAGGCAGGCTTACGTGCAGGGTTGTGTGCGGTGTGGAGGTGGGCGGTGTTTTGGCCAGAGCACCTGCGGGGGACAGGGCTGCGTGCGGCAGGTCTGCCACGGTATGTGGCATGGCATGCTGGGGGGCTGCGGCAGGGTGTGCGGCACTGGCCTGTGGGGTATGCGCCATGTTGTGCCCGGCAGGCGGGGCGGATGGGGCAGGCGGGTGTGCTGGCATGTCCATGCCATCGCTCATATCCATGCCGGGCATGTCCTCCATTCCCTCCATAGGGGGCATGGCGGGGGCGGCATGGGCGGGCAGGCTGGCGGGCAGTGCCATGGCCAGCAGGAGTGCAGCACAGGTGGCGGGGGCTGTGTATCTGGTCATGACACCACCACGGTACGGAACATGCCAAGGTCCATATGGTAGAGCAGGTGGCAGTGATACGCCCATAATCCGGGTGTGTCGGCCGAGACAAGGTAGCTCAGCTTACTGCCCGGCTGCACAATTATGGTGTGTTTGACCGGGTTGTACGCACCCTGTCCGTTTTCAAGTTCGCTCCACAGCCCGTGCAGGTGTACGGGGTGCTCCATCATGGTGTCGTTGATCAGGGTAAAGCGGACACGCTCGCCCAGCCGTAGGGGAATGGGGTCGGCTTGGGAGAATTTTTTGCCGTCAAAGCCCCATATGTAGCGCTCCATGTTGCCGGTCAGGTGCAACGTAATCTCGCGCGAGGGGGGGCGGGTGTCCTGTATTGGCCGGGTGGCGCGCAGGTCGGCGTAGGTTAGCACCCGTCGGCCATTATTGCGTAGCCCATCACCCGGGTCGGCCAGCCGGTTGGTGGGCATGCGGGCAATGTTCTGGTTTTCCACATTCAGGGGCGGGGTATGGGCGGGCAGCGGGCCGCCCATATCCATGCCTTTCATGTCCATGCCCTTCATGGTCTCGGGCATGCCCATGTCCAGCATGGTGCGGACGGGGCGTGGGTCCATGGGGGGAATGGTGGCCTGCATGCCCATGTGCGGGGCCAGAGTGCCGCGTGCAAAGCCGGTGCGGTCCTCGGTCTGGGCAAAAATGGTGTAAGCCCTGTTATCCTTTGGCTGCACAATGCAGTCATAGGTTTCGGCCACACCAATGCGAAATTCATCGACCCGCACAGGCTCTACATCGTTGCCATCGGCCTGCACCACATCCATGTGCAGGCCGGGGATACGAATGTCGTAAAAGGTCATTGAAGATGCGTTGATAAAGCGCAGCCTCACCCGCTCGTTGGGGTGGAACAGCCCCGTCCAGTTGGTGTCGGGCGTGCAGCCGTTCATCAGGTAAGTGTAGATAATGCCGGTCACGTCCGAAATATCGGTGGCGGACATGTTCATGCCGGCCCATTGCAGGCGGCTCTTCAGGGCTGGGCCAAGGCCGCCATGCCGGGCGTCGTGCACAAGGGATGCGGCAGTGCGCTGGCGGAAGTTGTAGTAGTCGTCCTGAAATTTCAGGTTGCTGATAATGTCGTGCGGGGCCACGTCCGACCAGTCGGAGAGGAGAATGACGTAATCACGCTCCCATGTCTGTGCGGGTGGGGTGCGGGGGTCAATGATAATGGCCCCATATAGCCCGCGTGCCTCCTGCATGTTGGAGTGGCTGTGGTACCAGTAGGTGCCGCTTTGTCTGACGGGGAAGTGGTAGGCAAAGCTCCGCCCCGGAGCAATGCCCCCAAAGCTTAGCCCCGGCACGCCATCCATGCTGGCCGGGCAGCGGATACCATGCCAGTGGATGGAGGTGTCCTCGGCCAGATGGTTATGGACGTTCAGGGTCACATCATCGCCTTCCCGCCAGCGCAGCGTGGGGCCGGGCATGCTGCCGTTCATGGCGGGAATGGTCTGTGTCTTGCCTGCAATGGTGCAGGCAAGCGGGCTTATGGTCAGGTCAAAAACCGATTGCGGGCTGGTGGGTACCGTGGGTGCAAAGGGTGTGTCGGCCTGTGCGCGCAAGGGGGCAGCTAGGCCGCTCAGGGTGGCAAGGGCACTTGCGCCGGTTATAAACTGGCGTCGCGCAAGGCCTTTTCCACCACGGGGGGGGGATATGGGCATAGTGTAGGTCCATTCTGCATGGCCTGTGTTCAGGGCAGGCCGCATGGCTGATCAGGCGGGAGCCGTATGCTCCGGCGGGGGTGGTCAGGCCGTGTGCAGTTTGGGGGGGCGTAGCAGGGG
>JBDNSL010000136.1:0-4930 GCA_047719095.1 Acetobacter sp. | reverse complement strand
CGATCGAAGCCGTGCTGGAGGAGCAGTCCCGCAGCATCAACACCACCGCAGCAGGAGGGAACGCCAGCCTGATGACCCTGAACTAAACACTTAGGAGGGGACCCCAAAATATCCCGTAAATAGATAAAAGTTTTCGGGTGTCGCCTTTTTCCACAAAGGCGACGTTCCTCAAGAGCGCCAGTCTCTGAAGCTTTATGGAAAAAGCTTCACCAAAACTTTTACCTTCCCCCCGCTACAGCGGGCATTTTTCAGGCGGCAGGCCCAGTGCGGGGTTGGAAAGGAAAGTCCTGTCCGTCAACGTGGCCAGAAAAGCCTCGACCTCAGCTTCGTCTTCAGGGGGAAGGGGAGACAGACCCGTGTGCGCCACCAGCGCGTCATGCAGGGTTGGTGCCGATCCGTTGTGCCAATATGGTGCGGTAACGGCAACATTCCGCAAGGAGGGAGTTCTGATCAGGGTTTTTGCATCCGTCCCAAATGCATGAAATTTCTGATCTGTGAACAGCAGGCCCGCATGGCAGGTAGAACAGGCGCCCTGCCCGAAAAACAGTTTCTGCCCGCGCTGTTCCTGACTGTTCAGCTTTATCTCGCCCCGCTGCTGCTGGTCCCACTGGCTGTTGCGCGAGACCAGTTGCCGCTCGAACGCGGCCACGGCTTGTGCAATGGTTTGCGGGGTAATCCGCCCGCCTTCGCGCGTAAAGCCCCGCGCAAAAAGTTTGCGGTAACAGGTATCGTCCGCAATACGCCCTACCAGTGTGGCCCGGTCAGGCATGCCCATCTCGACCGGGGTATGCCCCATGACCGGGACAAAAAACTGTGTTTCCAGACGGGAAATATGCTGGTCGATCCACGTCAGGGTTGTAAAAGACCCGACATTGCCCAATGAGGGCACGTTCCTGATCCCGGCCTCCTCCGTCACGCCTGGATGTGTTGCATTTCCATCCGCGAAGGCATGGCGCTGCTCGTGGCATGTCGCGCACGACATGCTGCCATCGGCCGACAGGTCCGCGTCGTAAAAAAGGCGGCGTCCAAGCTGCACACGAGCGTCCTGCTCCGAAAAAATTCCGCCCGAACCAAGCAGACTTACGCCAGCGCAACACAGGGCCAGCGCTCGGACCCACCGCCGCCACCGCCGCATCATGGAATGGAGATCACCATAATTTCGGCTTCGGGCTTTCCGCTTCCGCTCAACTGGATGACCGAGCGTCCTGCGGGAAGGGAGAAGTCCACCATTTTACCGATGCCGCTACAGGCTGGGCCATGCTGGTGGTGAACGGAGTCCAGAGCCTTGCCGTCATGCACCACATCCAGCCATGCACGCACTCCGAGCATGACGCGGTATGTCCCCGCTGCCGGGGCGTCAAACGCCACCATGCCCCCCCAACTGACTTTTCCGCCCGGTTCGTTCGGACGCAGTGCGTATGTGACATCCCCGGTGTGGTGCAATGCGGCGCGAAAGGCTTTTCCCGGTGTCAGGACCACCGCATTCAGGTCGGTTGTATTCGCAAGGGCGGTTCCTGTGGTGGGGGAGGTCCAGCCCTGCAACTCGGCGGGCAGAACGGTTTTTCCGGCTTCGCATGTGTTCTGCGCGTGCGCGTGGGGCGTATCCGCCGAGCGCGCGGGGGGAGCAAGAACAACAAACAGCCCCGCCACCAGAGCGGTTGCAAAGGTTTTTTGTTTTGCACTTGTAATCACTTGAGTCCATTCCCTATAACGCGAGAGAAATATATTCAATTGTATATAGACATGAATGGATACGTTATGAAACCCCATATTCCATTTGCTGCCTTTTCCACTCTGCTTTGCGCCACAACCACCTACGCCCAGACCCCGGTCACAGCGGCTGGAACGGTAACTCCCAGTCCGCAAAAGGCATTAAGCACATCTGTAAAAACTTCAGCGAACATCCCGATGCGTACTGTGGCCGCCCCCCAAAACACCTCCGTGACAAGGAGCATGAGCCCGTCTGGCACGGCAGCCCCCGCCCCCGCGCGTGAGGACAGCGCCTATGATGCGCTGACACCGGGCAAATCCGTCTACAGCAGCACAAAAGCCGACCCCAACACCGCCAACATTTATGGCCCGGGCGAAATTACCGTCTATGGCACCGCCCACCAGCATGGGCTTGTGGGGAGTAACTCCCTTTCCGCCGAATCCATCTATGTTTTCAACAAGACAACGCTTGATCAGGCCGCCAACCTTATTCCCGGCGTCAACGCCGCCAATGCCGGAGGACCACGTAACGAAGCCACGCTCATGGTGCGTGGCTTCAACCGTTTTCAGGTGCCGCTGCTGGTGGATGGTATCCGTATTTATCTGCCAGCCGACAACCGCCTTGATTACGGGCGCTTTCTGACACCCGATATTGCCGAACTTCAGGTTGCCAAAGGTTATGCCTCCGTGCTTGACGGCCCGGATGCAATGGGCGGGATGGTCAACCTGGTAACGCGCAAGCCGCACAAGGTTATTGAAGGGGAACTCAGGGGCGGCACCATGCTGGGCCATGACGGCGGATATGGTGGCTATAATATTTTTGGCATGATCGGGACAAAACACGACAAGTGGTACGCACAGGCCAGCTTTTCCATGAATGACGTGGAGCAGACGGACCTGTCGTCCAACTTTGTCGCAACCCCCACGCAGGGCAAGGGCAAGCGCCTGCTGTCTGATTCGCAGGACTGGCGGGTGAACGTCAAGGCAGGTTATACGCCCAACTCCACGGATGAATATACTGTCAACTACACGCGTCAGGAGGGCCAGAAACGCGCGCCTTTTGATGTCAAGGACTCTGTCAGTATCCAAAAGGACTGGACATGGCCCGCGTGGGATCTGGACAGCCTCTCCCTCACTTCCAGAACGCGGCTGTCCGACCGCCTGACGCTGCGGTCAAAACTTTATCGCAATACGTTCTACAACCTGTTGAGAAGCTTTGATAACGCCAACCTGAACACCCAGACAAAACCCAAGGCTTTCAACAGTTATTACAACGATACCGCATGGGGTGGGGATGTCCGCCTGGATGCCGAACTCTCCCGCAAGGACACGCTTGGTGTGGCCTTTTATGGTCGCCGGGACGAGCATGAGGAACAGGAACAGGTTTATCCGGGGGGCGGCTGGCAGTCCCAGGTTTCCTCCGTGGAGGAAAGCTATAGTATTGCGGCGGAAAATATTTTCCGCATCCTGCCCAACCTCGACCTGAGCACTGGTTTCAGTTACGAATGGCGCGCCCTTGACCGCGCACAGGGTTACTCCAACGGCATTATAAACTATCCTACCCGCAACCGTGGCGCCCCCAACGGGCAGGCCCGGCTGAGTTGGCGGCCAGACCCCGCGTCCGAACTGCATATCAGCGTTTCCGACCGTGTGCGTTTTCCCACTTTGTTCGAGCGGTTCAGCACCCGTTTTGGGGGCGCTACGTCCAACCCCGGACTACGCCCCGAGCGCGCCCAGAACTACGAGCTTGGCGGTTCTCACAGTTTTGGAAAAATTGATGTCGCAGGCGCCCTGTTTTATTCACACCTTACGGATCTTATAGCCAATTTTCCAACACTTTATGAGGGCGTAGCCGTAACCCAGAGCCGCAACATCAGTTCTGGCAATTATGCCGGAGCGGAAATATCCATTTCCGTTCCCATCCGGCGGAACCTGCTTTTGGGGGGCAACTACACCTATATTCATCAAAATGTGCATGACCCTGTCAGCAGCATCTATCAGGTTACGGACGTACCCAGCCACAAGGCTTTTGCCTATGTGCAGTGGGAACCCGTCAAGGGTTTGCGTCTGGTACCCAACGTTGCCATAAATTCCAACAGATGGACAACAAACTCAGCAGGGACGGCTTATTTTCGTACAGGGCACAACGTCAATATTGCCGCGCGTATTGACTACAGGATTACGCCCAATGTTCAGGTAGGCGTTAATGCGTCCAACCTTATGGACCAGAATTATGAGATGGCGGATGGCTTTCCGTCACAAGGGCGCAACTTTTTTGTCAACATGCGCATTTCCGGGTAAAACTGCATCATGGACAAGAGACTGTTTTCAGCAGTTCACCCCTGAAATATTCTCTCAACAGATAAAAGTTTTTGAGTGTTGAACTTTTCCAAAAAAGCACTGTTTTCTGAACCTTTTTTAAAAAGCCTTCATCAAAAACTTTTATCACTCTTTATCTGTGACAGTGTTTTACGTGTTTAGGCCGCAGGCTCATAAGCCCGGAGTGACCAGAACCGGAAAGGCCCGCCATTACTGACGGGCCTTTCCGGTTTACAGGGTAGGGTTAAAAATCAGGCGGCCTGTTTATTCTGCATGGCAAAGTAGGATGCCAGAGCGTAGCAGACCACCGATGTACCCAGCGTTGCCAGAGCGGTCATACGCTCCTCGGGGTTGATCAACATGGCAACAAACACCAACACCACACCGGCAAGGGTTGCGTAATTGCACAGCGGGAACAGGAACAGCGTGTAATTCCCTTTTTCCGTCCCATTCCGGCGGGCTGCAAAACGGGTGGTGATGTAGGCTGTCACAATCAGGCTGTAGATCAGCAGGATAACCCCACCACTACAGCTCAGCAGAAAGGCAAAAATGGTCTGTGGCGCCAGAATGGAAGAAAACGCCACCAGAGTCCCCGCAATGCTGCTGACCGTAATGGCAAGCCTTGGCGCGGAACTGACGGAACGGCGGGTCAGGAACGCCGGGGCATCACCCTGTGCGGCCAGTTCGGTCAGCACGCGCGAGGTAATATACATAGCGGAGTTAAGGCAGGAGAGAATGGCGCTCAGCACCACAATGCGCATCATCATGCCCGCACCGGGAATGCCCATTGTATCCATGGCGGTTACAAAAGGGGAACGCCCGGCCACAATGCTGCTCCACGGCACAACAAGCAGGATCATGGCGACAGAGGCCAGATAGAACAGGGTTACGCGTGTGCCAA
>JBDNSL010000135.1:0-5051 GCA_047719095.1 Acetobacter sp. | reverse complement strand
GACGTTCATTCACAAACGATGCAGGGTTCTGGTATTGACTAATCCTATAAAATTGAAATTTACTTAAACCTATTTATAAATTATTATATATGAAGCATTGATTGTGAAATTACATTTTTATTCTAAATTTTTATTTGTAGTACCTCAGTTGTCGTTCATCCAACTCCATAGGCACTAAAATCTTTACAGCGCTCAGCACCACCAAAAATAGTTCTAGAAACATGAAATACAAGCGTCACTTACGCTCCGGTAAAGCAGACTGAACGTCCTTGGGTTTGTGGAGAGCAGGTGATTAGCTGATTCATAAAGTGGAAAAACAATCCGTCTTCGGGCAATTCGGTTGCACCTGCTGGATTATCCGTGCCCAGCGGCAGAGGGCCTGCTGTACCAGAACCTGAAGAGATCAGATGCGTGCCGAGTTAAAGCCTGCGGATAGCCATAAAAATTGTTCTATCTGAACGAGAAAGCCATATTGGCGCTACGGCTATGGACAACCGTCTGTTTGTGAAAACCATGCTGTATTACTCTTATGCGACCATCCCATGGAATGACCTTCCAACGCGCTTTGCTGACTGGAGAAACGGGCACCGACGCCCGCACTGCGGTTCTGCGTAAAGCGGTAGGACCGAGCGGTTTTTTCGTCATCTAAAGGATCGAAAAATTATTGATTGAAGTTCTTGCTACCCGATGTCGGGCGCGCGGAAAAATGCTTTCCGTGTAACGTTTTCGGCCGCTGTTTTCTTTTTCCAGCGCCTTCAGCCGACCGTATCTTCCCCGATCTGCCTTTACTTTAAATATGGTACCGTTTTTGGAAGGCAAATCAATGTGCCTGCCTATTTTCACCAAGTCACCGTTTTCCCACTTACATGTCCGGCTTATGGGAAAAACCCACACTGTAAACCGCCTCGATGCGATAACGTCTCATTGCTTCCACAGTATGATTTTAATGAACACATAGCCCAGCCACCTGCTAGGCTATGTGTTCAGCGTCAACCGTAATACGAAGCGTCCTCGAGGCGAACTCGTTTAAATAAGGAAAACCTTATTGGAACGGCATATAACGAATGGAAACAAAGGCCATATTGTCATCGGTATGTGGTTTTGGACCACCCACCCCGGAGAAGCCAACAACATCCGTATGAGAGAACTGGGCACCCAGCGCAAGGGTTCCGTAATCACCCTGCGAGTAACGCCACCACATACCGACAGTGCCCTGAGCTACACGCCGGATATTGGGATTACAACCCAGAGAACTATACTCTATGTTACAACCAGCAACGTTATACTCAGAGTTACCGTAACCATAAGGCGTTCCACCAACACTATACGAGCTACGCTTCAGTATCTCTTCCATGCCACCATATGCATAGATATCAAGCACTTTGGTCGGGTGCCCGATAAGACCCACAAGCGTTTGCGCTTCTGGCAGGGGAGCGGGAGAACCATCCTTGTTCGTCGTTGTATCCGGCAGGTTAGACGTACCGTAACGTCCAATACCGTACCCCATCATCCCTGAAGCTTCGAAATCAAATTTCTTCTTCACAATCGGGATGATCATCCCGCCGCCGCCGCCACCAGCAACTGCGGTATGGCTTTTGCCACCTCCATTGTAGCTCATGCGGTCATGCATGAAGCGGAGCATACCGTATGCTTCAAAATGACCAAAGCTTGGGTCGGCTGTGCCTTTCAAAATGACATCTGGAGCGACGTCTGTTGAATAGGTGGTGGTGCTATTTTCAACCTGCCCACCATTATTACTATAAGTAAGCTTCTCACCATTAGGCGTATAGAAATTCCCGCCCCAAATAGACTGAGGATTTTCAATGGAAAGGCCAACATGATACTCGTGATTATGAAAGCCCTTAACAAAGCGTACGCCTGTATTACGCGTCCATGTAAAGCCCGGCACGTACTGGGCATCGATGACCAACGGGATGTCTTCGCTACGCATAGACATTCCCTTTTTGAACATAGTCGCCATGGACCAGGATTGACCACCCATGACATAGAAGTCATGCGCATGGTCTTCCAGTTCGCCGTACATCAGACGGGAACGCAGGACATAACTGTTACTCTGTCTTGAGTTCGAAGACGAGCCTGCCCCCTGGAAATCTAGCTCCGTATACCCTGAAACACTGAGATTGGACGAAATGTCAGCACCAACCAGCGCAGCAAAACGGCTCTGACGTTCAGACTGATGGAACTCATTGATATGCGCGTTAGGGTTATTCCCCCATGGAATGCTGCCAAAGTTTGAACTGATGTCAGCCGTTTCGTTTCTTGAGCGGAAGATACCAGCCATTTCAACGAAGCCACCCAATGTGATCGAGATACGACCAACATTAAATTGCCCCTTGTGAAACCCTTTTGAAGACGCATCCGGTGACATGGGTACAGGAATACCTGTCAGTTTTGCATATGTCGTTGGCGCGTTTCTTACATCTGATGGTCCTACCGTCAGCAAGGGTCGCTTAGACAATTCGTCTCCTTCTCCAAAACGAACTGAGCCGTCCATAGCCTCCTGACCAACGCGATGCATATGCTCCATCGATAATTTCTTTAATTTTGCGATTTCCTGATCACGTTGCATCTGATGCGTCTTCATCTGCTGCAACTGCCCCTGCATCAATTTAATCTGCTTTTCCATCATCTCAATTTGCGATGATGCGGCCGAAGCCGAATTTAATCCAACTATTGTATAAGAAAACACAGATGCAGACAGAAAAAGTCCGATCTTGGAGAGAGAAGGGCGGAGCAACATTTCAACCTCTAAGCTTCAGGAAGTGACGCTCGCCCCTGATAATCTATATGAAAAAATTTGCGTGAGAGAGTTTCGTGACACTTGAGTTAAAGTTTCATGAAATCGAAAATTTATTCATTTTATGAATTGCATTCGCTAACGCGCGTTATGGGACCAGAAAAGTGCCCTTTATGCCGGACATGTCAGAATCACCCGCTCATACCTGCGGCGCCTGCGTTCAAAACCCATTGATTTGATAGAGGAAACCTGATTTAAGCTCTGCGAAGAGACTGGAAATGAGTGACCTGTATTGGCCGACGGATGAGCAGATTCGCGTCTTGAACCGTTTGTCCAGAAGAGCCACGAGAAGCCCCGCGTGGATGACCGCCGTGCGCTGAGGGGATCATCTTCGTCAACCGAAACGACTTGCGCTGGCGCGACGCGCCGGGGAAATACGACCCTCACAAGATGCTTTACAACCGCAGGAAACGCTGGGCCCCTTCAACACAGATGGAACTATCCCACCATCGTGGCGACATTCACCTTTTCTCTGATAAGAGTATAATGCCACCAACCTGAAGGGATCGTTCAGGACTGCTGTTTGAGGGGCGCCACCAGTGTTGCGCTCAGAATCTGGTCTGATATCGGGAGAGACCCGGCCCACCTTCAATATGGCATCGAACCGGTCAAACAGCGGACGGTCCCTGTTCCACTCATCCGAACAGGCCGCAGTTCTGTCCATATCCGCTCGGAGCAGTTCAAAACCATAGTCCTGAAAAAAGCTTCAAGCTGATCGCCAAAATTACTCAGCCGCGTCAGATGCTTCTCTGTGGCGGCACGGCTGGCGCATGGCCCGTGCGATTATTTTTCTGGTCCATATCAAAGCCACCATGCACGGAAGGTATTGCGACTAATTATCATTTATGGTTCAGTAAGGTCAGACTCGTAACCATGAGGTGCAAAGTAATGGTTGTCTGCTCCTGCAACCTGCTGACTCATAAAGATGTTGAAGCCGCCGTGGCTGATGGCGCAAACCATCCGCGCGAGATTTATGCCGCCCGTGGGTGCAAGGCCCAGTGCGGCAACTGCGTTAAAGGCGTTGTGTGCCTGCTGCGCGAGGCCAAGATGAGGCACATGCAGCAGGCTGAACTGGCCGCCCACGCCGCCCGCCAGCAGAGCGTGGCCATGGCTGCTTCTGCCTGAACACCTGCCAGCCGGGCCTGTCCCGGCCTTTTTACCGCGCTTGCACTCTCCTCCGGCTTCTGGCACCGAAGCAGGTATGAGCGATCCAGTTTTTGTACTTGGCGGCGGTGCATGGGGCACTGCACTGGCCCTGCATGCTGCCCGCACCGGAGCACAGGTGCATTTATGGGCACGTAACGCGCAAACCCTGCCCAACGGGGCGATGCCGCGCCTGCCGGACTACCCGCTCCCCCCGACCGTTCACCCCTGCTCCACATTGCCACAGGTTACGCCGCGCTGTGTGATGGTCGCTGTGCCCACGCAGTATCTGGCCTCTGTTCTACCCCTGCTACCTTCTGGTGTTGCTGCCATTTTGTGCTGCAAGGGCATAGAACGCCAGACACTGGCTTTTCCGCTGGACATTCTCGCACGGGAACGGGCAGATGTACCCGGTGCCGTGCTGTGTGGCCCCAATTTTGCGCGCGAGATTGCCGCTGGCCTGCCTGCGGCCGCCGTACTGGCTGCCCCGGACGCCACACGCGCGCAAAACCTGAGCACGCAGCTTTCCACCCCCCTGTTCCGCCTTTACGCCAGCACGGACTGCGTGGGAGTGCAGCTTGGGGCAGCAGCCAAAAACGTGATTGCCGTAGCCTCGGGCGTGACCATAGGTGCGGGTCTGGGCGAAAATGCACGCGCAGCCCTGATCACCCGTGGACTGGCCGAAATAACCCGGCTGGCCACAGCCCTTGGCGGGCAGGCCGCAACACTGGCGGGCCTTGCAGGGCTGGGGGATCTGCTGCTGACCTGCACGGGTGCATCCTCGCGTAATTATCAGATGGGGCTTGCCCTTGGGCAGGGCATGAGTACGCAAACCGCCCTGAACAGCCTGCCCGGCGTGGCCGAGGGGGTAACAACGGCTGCCGCCCTGCAAAGCCTTGCCCGCACCCATGGGGTGGAAACCCCCATAACCGACTGCATTGCCGCTTTTATGGAAGGGCGGATCACCCTGCCGCAGGCTACGCACAGCCTGCTCAGCCGCCCGCTTAAAAGCGAGGCGTAACATCCCCTGAACCTGCAAACAGCAAACAGCAAACAGCAAACAGCAAACAGCAAACAGGTTACGGCAGAC
>JBDNSL010000134.1:1434-5081 GCA_047719095.1 Acetobacter sp. | reverse complement strand
CAGCATGAGTCGTCGCCACGGATCAGGCAGTAAAACAGGGGGACCGGCGGACTATATCACCGGTCTTTCTTCTTCCGGCCCATCGCAGCGGCAGTTGCGGGTAGGCGAAGAGGTGCGGCGCGTTCTGGCCGAGCTGTTCGCACGCACCACATTCCGCGACCCGGACCTGTCCGATGTTGCCATTACAGTGACCGAAGTACGGCTTGCACCGGACTTTAAACATGCCACCGTGTTTGTAACGCGGCTGGGCCGCAGCGATGTGGCAGCCTTGTTGCCCGGTCTCAAGCGGGTGGCTCCGTGGTTGCGGACACAGCTTGCCCATAAGCTGACTGTGCGTACCGTCCCCGAGCTACACTTCCAGCCCGATACGGCGCTGGATACGGCCATGCATGTGGATTCCCTCCTCCGCCTGCCCGAGGTCAAGCGTGACCTTGGCAAAGAGGATAAAGGCCAGCCCGACGAAGACTGAGTATGTTTGGGGCAGCCTGCCCCGGACCAGTTTTTCTGACACCTGTTTTTTTAAAAGCCTGTTGGGGGTTAACCCTGACAGGCTTTTTTTGTGCGGCTTTAGGCACAAGGGGGGCCTTTTTCCTGCTGGACAATGGGGCGAATGGCAAAGTTGCTCTGGATTCGCACAACACCGGGCAAGCGGGAAAGCTCCTCCTTATGGATGCGTTCGTAATCCTGCATGTCGCGTGCTTCCACACGGAGCAGGTAGTCCGCGTCCCCCGTCATCAGGTAGCATTCCTTTACATCGGGGCATTCGCGTATGCGGCTTTCAAAGCGGCGCAGGCATTCCTCGGTCTGGCGTTCCAGCGTGATCTGCACAATAACCGTGGCAACGGGGGGCGCGTTGCGGCGGGCAATAATGGCCTGATACCCGCGTATAACCCCTTCTTTTTCCAATATTTTAACACGCCGGAGGCAGGCCGAGGGCGAAATGCCAATACGCTCGGCCAGAGCTGCGTTGCTCAGGCGGCCATCATGGCGCAGGTGGCGGAGAATGGCGTCGTTCAGGCGGTCTGGCATGATTGGTCTTTTGTGGCTCTATGGCGCAATAATATGCGAAAATAAAAAGAATACACAGCAAGCATGCACCACAATGGCAGGATATGCCATAAAGAGTGCGGTAAAATTTTGCTACCGTAACAGAAACGGATGTTTGCCGTGACCCAAGCCCCACCCCCCGTACATGCAGGCTGGCCCGCACACCGTGCCGGAGCGGTGCTCAGCATTAATCTGGCGGCGGTGGCCCATAACTACCGGCAGGTTGTAGCCCAAGCCCCCCATGCCGTGTGTGCAGCCGTGGTCAAGGCCGATGCCTACGGGCTGGGGGCGGCACAGGTAGCCCCCGTGCTGGAAAAGGCGGGGGCCACGCAGTTTTTTGTTGCCCACGTGGACGAGGGGCTGGCCCTGCGCCCGCATGTAGGCCGCCGGGCGGGCATTACCGTACTGCACGGCCCCCGCCCCGATGCGGTGGAAGCCTGTCTGGCCCATGGCCTGCGCCCGGTACTGAACAGTCTGGAGCAGATTGGCTGGGTCCGTGCAGTCGCCCATGCACGCCACCTGCGTGTGGGCGTTGTGTTGCAGCTTGATACGGGCATGTCCCGCTTTGGCCTGTCCGTGCAGGATGTGCGCCAGATTGCCGCCAACCCGGCATTGCTGGACGGGCTGGAAGTGGAACTGGTCATGAGCCATCTGGCCTGCGCGGATGAGCGGGCAAACCCCGCCAATGCAGAGCAGGCCGCCCGGCTTGTGGAATACGCGGCCATGCTGCCAGTGTCTGCCCCACTGAGCCTTGCGGCATCCTCTGGCGTGTTTTTGGGGCCGGAGTACCATTTTAACCTCGTGCGTCCCGGCGCTGCGCTGTATGGCGTGGCCCCACAGCCGGGGGAGCCAAACCCCTTGCGCCCGGTGGTGGGGCTAAAGGCCCATGTGTTGCAGACCCGCACACTGGCCCGGGGCGAGCGCGTGGGATACGGGCTGACATGGCGGGCCGAGGGGCCAAGCCGTGTGGCCACCATAGCTGTGGGCTACGCGGACGGGTTTGTGCGCGCCCGCGCCAAGGGGTTTGCGTGGTGTGGCGGGCACAGGCTGCCCATACTGGGCCGCATTTCCATGGATTCCATGACAGTGGACATTTCCGCCCTGCCCGAAGGCCTGTTGGAGGCCGATGGCATGGTGGAGCTTTTGAACGACACATACGGTGTGGACGATGTGGCGCGCGCCGAAGGAACAATCGGCTACGAGGTGCTGACATCGCTCGGCCATCGCTATCACCGCAATTATGAGCACGCTGCCTAAGGGCAGAACAGCAGGGAAAGAGTAAGATCATGAAGGTTCTTGTTCTGGGCAGTGGTGTTGTGGGTGTCACAACCGCTTGGTATCTGGCGCAGGCGGGGCACGAGGTTACGGTCGTGGACCGCCAGCCCGGTGCCGGGCTGGAGACCAGCTTTGCCAATGCGGGGCAGGTCTCTCCGGGGTATTCCGCGCCGTGGGCGGGGCCGGGTATTCCGCTCAAGGCCGTTAAATGGCTGTTTATGAAGTACAGCCCCTTTGTGTTCTGGCCCATGCCTGACCCGCATTTGTGGAAATGGCTGGTGCAGATGCTGGAGAACTGCAACACCCCCGCCTATGACCGCAACAAGGGCCGTATGGTGCGGCTGGCCGAATACAGCCGCGATGTTATGTGCGACCTGCGCCAGCAGACGGGGATTGACTATGATGACCGCCAGCAGGGCACGTTGCAGGTTTTTCGCACCCAAAAGCAGATGGACGGCATTGCGCGCGATATTGCCGTGCTCAAACAGTACAATGTACCTTATGAGGAACTGACCACCGCGCAATGCGTGCAGGCCGAGCCGGGGCTTGCACAATCGGCTGGAAAAATTGTGGGCGGTCTGCGCCTGCCGGGGGATGAGACGGGGGATGCCTTCAAGTTCTCCCAGCGTCTGGCGAGCATGGCGGCCGATGCGGGTGTGACCTTTTTGTATAATACCGATATCCGCGCCATCCGCAGCGAAAGCGGGCGGGTCAGCGGGGTGGAAACATCACGCGGGGTGCTGACTGCGGACAGCTATGTGCTCTCGCTTGGCAGTTTTTCCCCAGCCCTTGTGCGGCCTTTGGGGCTGGACCTGCCGATTTACCCGGTTAAGGGGTATTCGCTTACGGCCGATATTACGGATGCGGCCCGCGCACCTGTGTCCACCATTATGGACGAGACCTTTAAAATCGGCATTACCCGTCTGGGTGATCGGGTGCGTATTGGGGGTACGGCGGAGCTTGCGGGCTTTAGCACCCGCCTGCGCGCCCCCCGCCGGGCCACGCTGGAACATTCGGTCACAGACCTGTTCCCCGACTGCTGCAATGTGCCCGCCGCCCAGTTCTGGACCGGCCTGCGCCCCATGACCCCCGACGGCACGCCCATTATTGGCCGCACCGGGCTGGACAACCTGTACACCAACACAGGCCATGGCACGCTGGGCTGGACCATGGCCTGTGGGTCTGCCCGTGTGCTGGCCGATATTATGACCAACCGCAAACCCGATATTGCCTATGAGGACCTGAGCCTGTTCCGCTACCGGCCCTGAAGCCTGAAGCCTGAAGCCTGAAGCCTGAAGCCTGAAGCCTGAAGCCTGAAGCCTGAA
>JBDNSL010000134.1:0-1334 GCA_047719095.1 Acetobacter sp. | reverse complement strand
GCTGTCTCTGCTGCCCTGCCAGACTGCGCGCCGGTGCCCATATCCTGCGCGCTGGTGTGGCGGGGCGCGGGCGGGCTTGGGCTGTAAGGCGGCTCATGGCCCGGGAGCGGGAGGGCCGGCCTGTGTGTGTTGGGGCTTACGGGCCGCTTATGGCCGGGTTACGGGTGCTGTGGGCTGCACTCTTGCCGCGCCATAAATATGGTACAGCGAGCTTGCGGGCATGTGGTCCACCGCGACAGCTCCATCTGGCCCCATGCGGTCTATCCAGCCGCCGCGCAGGTGTTCTGGCGCAAAGGTGGAGAAAAAATTCCGGGTCAGGCGTGCCTGTAGCCCGGCTTCCTCTGCCGTTTTTGTTGTATGGGTCTGGCCATTGGCCTGCCGGGCTGCCAGTAAGCGCAGCAGTTCGGTCTGGGGCCATATGCGCGTGCCGGTATGGGTGAGTGTGCCGTCATCCATTATGCCGTCGCGCACGTACGTGTCGGTAACACCATGGCGCACACCATTTAGGTACAGCGTGTCCGCCACGCCCGCCAGATGTGCGGGGGTGCTGTGTGTGGGGTTGAGGCGGGCATAAAGGCCCAGCAGCCACGACCACTCAAACAGATGGCCCGGTTCCACATGGTTTTGGCCGTAGGGGTTGCAAGGTGTCCAGTCGGTTGCAAAAAATTCCAGCAGCATGCCCGAACGCGGGCAGATAAACCGCTCGCATGCCAGTGCAACCAGCCCCTGTGCGCGCTCAAGGTAGAACGCATCGGCTGTCACTTCAAAAAGTGCCAGATACGCTTCCAGCAGATGCATGTGCGGGTTCTGGCGGCGGGTGGCATCTGGCGGGGGCACGGCATCCATAAAACCGCCATGGGGGGCATGAAAAATGCGCTCCACCTCCTCCACCGTTTTGCGGGCCACCTTAAGCACGGTGGGGTCCGCGCTCAGGCGGTAGGCCCATGCGTGGGCGAACAGAATAAAGGCATGGGCGTACAGGTCGCGCACCGTGCTGGAGGGCTGGTCATCCGGCCCGAGTGCGAACACCCAGCCGGGCTGGCCATCGGCCTGCCAGTAGCGGGCCTGTACGGTGTGCAGGCAGTCCAGCGCTGTGGCCCCTGCGTTAAACACACCATCCAGTTCGGCCTGACAGAAGGTGGCAATCTGGCGGGCCTGCACCATAAGGCGCAGGTGGGGCATGGCTATGGGGGTTGCATCAAATGTCAGCCGCTCGTGGTACAGGCGGCGGGTCGGGTTGTAGCCAATGCCACTCCATAATGGCAGCGCCTGTTGGGCCAGCCATGGGGTCCACAATGGGGTTTGGGGCCGTGGCGGGGTGTCAGGCATGGGAG
>JBDNSL010000133.1:0-5124 GCA_047719095.1 Acetobacter sp. | reverse complement strand
ATAATGGTGAAATCAACACCATTTCGGGCAACATCAACTGGATGAAAAGCCACGAGACGCGCCTGTCCCACCCGGACCTTGACCCGTGGATGGCCGATATCAAACCGCTGGTGCAGGCTGGTGGGTCGGACACGGCAACGCTGGACAACGTGTTTGAACTGCTGACCTTTGCCGGGCGGGACGCACCCGCGGCCAAAGCGCTGATGATCCCGGCAAGCGTTGGCGGCAATGCGGCCATGAAGCCCGCCCACCGCGATATGTTCACCTACTGCAACGCGGTTATGGAACCATGGGACGGCCCCGCCGCCCTGTGTGCGACCGATGGCCGCTGGGTTGTGGCCGGGCTGGACCGCTCCGGCCTGCGCCCGCTGCGCTACACGGTCACCACGGATAACCTGCTGATTGTCGGCTCCGAGACCGGCATGGTGCGCGTGCCCGAAAACGCCATTGTCAGCCGTGGGCGCCTTGGCCCGGGCGAGATGATTGGCGTGGATCTGGACGATGCCAAACTCTACGGCAACAGCGCACTGCTGGATGTGCTGACGTCGCGTCAGGATTTTTCGGACTGGATCAAACGCACCCAGAAGATTGGCCACCTTGTCCGCTCCGAAGTGACCGAGCCGGTCTATTACACAGGGGACGAACTGCGCCGCCGCCAGTTGGCCGTGGGCACCACGCTGGAGGAGCTGGAAACCCTGCTCCACCCGATGGTGGAAGACGCAAGCGAAGCCATTGGCTCCATGGGGGATGACACGCCATTGGCCGTGCTTTCGCCCCGTTACCGTGGCCTGTCGCACTATTTCCGCCAGATGTTCAGCCAGGTGACCAACCCGCCCATCGACAGCCTGCGTGAAGCGGGCGTGATGAGCCTTGCCACACGCCTTGGCAACCTTGGCAACATTCTGGACCAGTCGGCCGAGCAGTGCGACATGCTGCAACTGCCAAGCCCGGTCCTGACATCGGGCGAGTATGAGGCCCTGCGCAGCTTCTGCGGCGCATCTGCCAGCGTGATCGACTGCACTTTCCCCGCGCGTGATGGAGAGGCGGGCCTGCGTGAGGCCATTGCCCGCATCCGCCGTGAGGCGGAGGAAAGTGTGCGCGGCGGCTGCACCCATGTGTTCCTGACTGATGAGGCCCAGTCCCCCGAGCGTGCCTCCATCCCCATGATTCTGGCCACGGGGGCTGTGCACACCCATCTGGTGCGGACATCGCTGCGTACGTTCACATCGCTTAACGTGCGGACCTCCACAGCGCTGGATGTGCATGCCATTGCTGTTACCATTGGGGTTGGGGCAACCACGGTTAACCCGTATCTGGCGCAGGAAAGCATTGCAGACCGCCACCGCCGGGGTCTGTTTGGCAGCCGCACCCTGCGGGAGTGCATGGAGCGCTACCGCAAGGCGGTGGACAAGGGCCTGCTCAAGATCATGTCCAAAATGGGCATTTCCATTGTGGCGTCCTACCGTGGCGGGTGCAATTTTGAGGCAGTCGGCCTCTCACGCGCACTGACTGCGGAGTTCTTCCCCGGTATGCCCTCGCGCATTTCCGGTATTGGCCTGTCCGGTATTGCCCGCAATGCGCTTAGCTTCCACGAGCAGGCATGGGGGTCTGCTTCGGCCCTGACCCTGCCGGTGGGGGGCTTGTACAAACTGCGCCGCAGTGGGGAGCAGCACGCATTTGATGGCGGGCTGATCCATATGCTCCAGACCGCTGTGGCCACAGACAGCTTTACCATCTACCAGCGTTACGCCGATGCCGTGCGCGCCCAGCCGCCTGTGGCCCTGCGCGACCTGCTCGACTTCCGCGATGGGCGCACCCCCATTCCGGTAGAAGAGGTGGAAAGCATTACGCAACTGCGTAAACGCCTGATTTCGCCCGCGATCTCGCTCGGTGCCCTCAGCCCCGAAGCGCACGAGACCCTCTCCATCGCCATGAACCGCATCGGGGCCAAGTCCGATTCCGGTGAGGGCGGGGAGGACCCCGCACGCGCCAAGCCGCGCCCCAATGGGGATAACGCGTCTTCTGCCATCAAGCAGGTGGCATCGGGCCGTTTTGGGGTGACCGCGCAGTACCTCAACGACTGCCGCGAACTGGAAATTAAGGTAGCGCAGGGTGCCAAGCCGGGTGAGGGCGGGCAGTTGCCCGGCTTCAAGGTGACCGAGCTTATTGCCAAGCTGCGCCATGCAACGCCGGGGGTCACGCTGATCTCCCCGCCGCCGCACCACGATATTTATTCCATCGAGGATCTGGCCCAGCTTATTTATGACCTCAAGCAGATCAACCCTGATGCCAGCGTAACCGTTAAACTGGTGGCCCGTTCGGGTATTGGCACCATTGCCGCGGGTGTGGCCAAGGCCAAGGCCGACGCCATTCTTATTTCCGGCCATTCCGGTGGTACGGGGGCAAGCCCGGTCAGCTCCATCAAATACGCGGGTCTGCCGTGGGAGCTGGGGCTGGCGGAAACGCATCAGGTTCTCATGCTCAACCGTCTGCGCCACCGCGTGCGCCTGCGTGCCGATGGTGGCATCAAGACCGGGCGTGATGTGGTGATCGCCGCCATGCTGGGTGCGGAAGAGTTTGGTATTGGCACGGCCAGCCTTGTGGCCATGGGCTGCATTATGGTGCGCCAGTGCCACTCCAACACCTGCCCGGTTGGCGTGTGCTCGCAGGACCCGGCCATGCGCGCCAAGTTTGAAGGCACGCCGGAGAAGGTGATCAACCTGTTCTCGTTCATTGCGGAGGATGTGCGTAACATTCTGGCCTCCCTTGGCTTCCGCACGCTGAACGAGATTATTGGCCGCACGGACCTGCTGCGTCAGGTCTCCCGCGGGGCGGACTATCTGGACGATCTGGACCTGAACTCCCTGCTCTCGCAGGCAGATCCGGGGCCGTATGCGCGCTACTGCACGCTGGAGGGCCGCAACGAGGTGCCAGACTCGCTGGACGCGCAGATGATCAACGATGCCCGTCCGCTGTTTGAACACGGCGAGAAAATGCAGCTGCACTACAACGTGCAGAACACCCAGCGCGCCATTGGCACGCGCATTTCCTCGTTGATTGTCCGCCAGTTCGGCATGAAAACGCTGGCACCGGGCCACCTGACCGTGCGCCTGCGTGGCTCTGCCGGGCAGTCCCTTGGTGCGTTTGCAGTACAGGGGCTTAAGCTCGAAGTGCTGGGCGATGCCAACGACTACGTGGGCAAGGGCCTGTCGGGGGCGACCATTACGGTCCGTCCGTCGCCTTCCTCCACGCTGGTGTCCAACCAGAACGCCATTATTGGCAACACGGTGCTGTATGGTGCAACGGCGGGTGAGCTGTATGCGGCAGGGCAGGCGGGTGAGCGCTTTGCGGTGCGTAACTCGGGGGCGACAGCGGTTATTGAAGGCTGTGGTTCCAACTGCTGCGAATACATGACCGGCGGCACCGTTGTGGTGCTGGGCGAAGTGGGCGACAACTTTGGCGCGGGCTTTACCGGCGGTATGGCCTTTGTGCTGGACAGCAACGGCGGCTTTACCAAGCGTATCAACCCCGAAGCCCTGCTGTGGTCGCGTGTGACAGACGCCAAATGGGCAGAAAAGCTGCGCGCACTTGTTGAACGCCATGTGGAGGAAACAGGTTCGGCCTATGCCTCCATGCTGCTGCACAAATGGGACGAGGTTCTGCCTCAGTTCTGGCAGATTGTCCCCAAGGACTATGCCCGGATTGTCGGCTTTAGTGTGGAAGGTGCACAGCAGGCCCAATCGGCCTGAGCCTACCAGCCATTAGCGGGTATGAGGGTACAAAACGGGCGGGGGCTTATGGCTCCCGCCCGTTTTGCTGTTCTGGTGCCTTGTCTTTGCACGCAAGGCCTCTCGCCTCGGGTGGAATTGCACGGTAGAGTGGGGGCATGGAACATACCGCGCATTTTCCCCGCTCGCTGTCACTTCCGCTCATGGCGGCGGAAGCCGGCCCTGCCGCTTCCTCCACTCAGGAGGGGGCTACCCTGCCACGCTGGGACCTGTCGGCCCTGTACGCAGGCATGGACGACCCCAAGCTGGAGGCCGATCTGGCCGCTGCTACGGCTGCGGCCAAAAGCTTTGCCAAGCTGTATCAGGGCCGCTTGGGTAGCCTGAGCGGTGGGCAACTGGCGCAGGCCATGAGCGAGTTTGAAGACATTGAGGAAAAGCTGGGCCGTGCAGGCTCCTATGCCTCGTTGCTGTTTGCAGCGGATTCGTCCAATGCGTCCATCAGCCGCTTCAGCCAGTCCATTAACGAACGGCTGACCGATATTTCCACCGACCTTTTGTTCTTCGGGCTGGAGTTGAACCGGCTGGAAGAGGCCGACCTTCAGGCCAAAATGGCAGACCCGGCTCTGGCCCGCTGGCAGCCCTACCTGCGTGACGTGCGGATGTACCGCCCGCACCAGCTTGGCGATGACGTGGAAAAGGTGCTGCTGGAAAAATCTGTCACAGGGGCTCAGGCATGGTGCCGCCTGTTTGACGAGACGATAGCAGCACTACGGGTAACGGTGGACGGGCAGACCATGCCCGTGGGCGATGCGCTCAACCGCCTGTCCGATACCGACCGCGCCGTGCGCGAGCGCGCGGGCAAGGCCGTGGGCGCTGTGTTTGAGGGCAATGTGCGCCTGTTTGCACTCATTACCAACACGCTGGCCAAGGATAAGTCCATATCCGATGGGCTGCGCCATTTTGCCCGCCCCACCTCCTCGCGTAATCTGTCCAACATGGTGGAAGATGGCGTGGTGGACGCCCTTGTGTCCGCCGTCCGCACGGACTACCCGCGCCTGTCCCACCGCTATTACAGCCTCAAGGCCAAATGGATGGGGCTGGACAAGCTTGAACACTGGGACCGCAACGCGCCCCTGCCCGGTTGCGAGGACCGCCAGATCCCGTGGGACGAGGCCAAGTCCATTGTGCAAAAGGCGTATGACGGGTTTGACCCGCGCATGGGCAAGGTTATCAACACCTTCCTGACCAGCCCGTGGATTGATGTGCCCCCTGCTCCGGGCAAGTCCCCCGGTGCGTTTGCCCACCCCACGGTGCCCTCGGCCCACCCGTTTCTCCGGCTCACCTCCCCCGGCCGCAGCCGCGAGGGGATGCCCCTGGCGCCCGCACGGGGGCATGG
>JBDNSL010000132.1:0-5141 GCA_047719095.1 Acetobacter sp. | reverse complement strand
TGGCCGGGAGACAGGTGCAGCGCACCTGGCTCGCGGCCTTACGAACTAGAGCGGAAATCAAGTGACCGAAAGAATTTCACGGCAATCACAAAAAGAGAAAAATCTTGTCTGACACTCAACTGATTTCAGCATGTCGAGCTTTTGTATCGTTCAAGGACCGACTGGATGAAAGCCTGACGGAAGTCGATGATCCGTATGAACGCTTCTACGAACGCAGGGCGATTTTTCCGAAGAAATTTCTACGCGACGCGCTTCCCTTTTCCGATGCGTTTTACAGCTATGATGACATGGTTCCAGAGACTATCGACCCGACGCTTGTCATCTCGGGGCAGTATCGGGACCGACCGGATCAGGGGAGAGATTACGATCACGAGATCATGGAATGGTCTGATGGTATTGTGAGCGATAACGACAAATATTGCTCAGAGGCACCGAGATATGCCCGTATCGGAACGATGCCGCTTTACGTGGCTCTGGAAGGCAAGAACCGGGTGACTTTGTTCAAGCGTCATCAGCGCCCGATGCGGGCCTTTATCACGCCGGTAGCCTTTCCGGCTCCGTCGGATCTGACGATCGTGCGGTTTTCCCCGTTCGGCGCTTACGGATTGGCTTATCAGGATGAACCAGCCAGAATCATTCCCTATCCTGAAGTCGCCCTGCCCCTTCTGACGGCTTATGGCGTTACCAGCCAAGAGAAAAGCTGGTCGCTGCGGGCTGCTGGATACGCCCGCACAGCACAGAACGAAATCAGAAAATCTCGCATGGCACCATAGAAAACCAGCTACTGCCGCGCCCCAATAGCAAGGACTTGGAAATACCCGATGAAGACTTCTGGACTGGATGTGTTTGATGGCGTCAAGGCGGCACAAGATCCTCGGATACAGGAGGAACTTCTGAACATGGCATGGGCAGATGGCGACGCAGCGGCGTTTGCTCATGCTCTTTCGGTCATAGCGCGCGCGCAGGGAGCGGACGATATTGCGAAGGAAGCCCTGTCTGAAAAAGGCGATCTCGACCTGACCGGCCTGTTCCGCATCATGTCGGCGCTCGGCATAAAGGTGACGTTTCATGCGGCGGACTGATGCGGCACACGCCGAAGGGATGGCGGCCTGTCGGGCCGCCACAGAGCAGTCAGCCCCCGCGAGGGGGCTTCAGTTTCAAGTGTCCGCTTAGACGTTCACTTGCCTTTGACTTTTTCGACGCTCTTCAGGCCGAAAGCGGAAATCCGGTCCATAACCTCGCCGCATTCTGCGCAATGAACAGTAAACTTTTCACTCCACCCCCCATGCTCCGGTCCCGTTTGAATTGTTATTCTATTCACTGTGCCGCATTTTTCACATTTCTCTTTGTAAGATTCTTCACCAATATTACACATATTTTTGGTATTCCTTTTTCATGTCCGTTTCGAGATACGCAATGCCTGTGCATCGCGCATTGAGCGGAACGCCAGAACGATCTGTTTGCTGAAAGCGGGACTGAACTGGCCGCGCGCGGTTCGGTCTTCCAGCGTGTAGGACGTTTCGAGGATGTCGTAATTCACTTCATCCACCATCACCCACAGGGGCATATCCGTATCCAGCTTCGCCCTGCGGGCCTCGGTTTCCGGAATCAGCACGGCCTGACGATCAGCAGCAGGCTCTTTGCTCGTGATCGGCAGGATGAAGAGGTGATGCTTGCCGTCCCGGTCAATGGCAACGACCACCACGCAGCTCGGCCGCTTTTTTCGGCCTTCCGTCTCACCTCGTAAATCCTGCCATTTCCAGAGATAGTGATAGTCGATGACCTGGCCGACACGCGGGAAGTCATCAGCCATTCAGATAGTCCTCAATCCCCTGATCGCACAGGACGGCAACGTCTTCAGGCATATCGTTGACGGCATAAGCCTTCTGACTGCCCGTATCCCTGCTGGTCAGCGTCTCGTATCGCTCCATCGACATGACAACGAACCGGGGCTTGCGATGCTTGGTGATGGCGACGGGGGCGACGGCTGCGGCCTCGAAGAGATCGCCGGTATTACGGGTCAGGTCGCCCGCTGCAAACTGCTTCACTGGCTTTATCCTCCCACGGGGGCAATATCAAGAATATACAGAAATTCTGAATATTCCGCAAATTAAATCGCTGAGGATAGCAGAGGCATGGCGGCCTACAGGGCCGCCAAATGATACACAGCCCCCGTCAGGGGGCTTCCGTTTATCGTGGCTATCCCGAGGGGAGAAGAGACTATGCCACAGAGGGCGCAACCATCCGCTCTTCTGTGCTCACCTAGCTGATTTTTTCGCGACCAGCAGCGCAGCCACAGGTCCGCCCCATGCCCCCAGCAGGCTGAGGACGGCGATTGCGGTCGAGAACCAGAGTGGCAAAGCCTCGGGCGAGGCATCGGCTCCCATCATCATCGGCAGACCCAGCACGCCGAATATGAATTGAAAGAAGACAACGGGCAGAGCGATGATTTTCACAGATCGAAAGCTGTGCGTGAACATCACAGACAGGCCCGCCATCATGACAGAAAAAAAGAGACCGGCCGTCAGGATGCCTATCCCATGAAGGGCCAGGAACCATTGCGGCAAGAGTTCCAGCCCACGGTCCCGCATCAGACAGAACATAATCACGACACCAGTCAGAAAACCGAAAGTCACGATCAGTTTCAGCGTGTCGATGGCATCAGCAATATGCCCAGCCAGACGGTCAACGCCATTTGGCGCAGTATTCTGCTCTGTTGTCATGTCCTAATTCCACCAGAACCTGTTTTGCCGTTACTACCATAAGCCCGGTCTTATGCGTAAGAAATTGCCGGTCGCTTATGGGAGCAGGAATTGATTTTGACTTACTCGTGCCGAAGTAACGCACTGTCTGCCTGATGTTCGGGTTTCTCACTTTCTGGTGCCTCGGAAAGAAGAGACAAAAGAGTATCGGGAACCGGTTCCTTCACCACAGCACCGAACCGGGCGCGCAGCGCGCGCTTCAGCCACGACGCCAGAAAATTTTCATCTGAATACTTGTGCATATCCGATCCTTCCCACTGCATTTTAATCGGATCGCCCACGACAGGAAGATTCTGGCGTCGTAGAGCACTCCACAATGTTGCGAACCCGGCATCATCAGCCGGAGCGGGTGGCCGGGGCGCAGTGCCCCGGCCGGTTGTTGTCATGCGGTCGCTGCGCCGGGTGTGCGGAGAAAGGCCGGAAGCCATCCGCTTTCCGCTGCGGCCTTGGCCGCGTCGGTGGCGAGGGCATCCCGTTTTGCCTTCTGCCAGTCGCCGGGGTTTGCTCCTGCCTCGGTGATGTAGTCGGCAATGGTGGATTTCGTCAGCGAACGGAAGAAGTTGTCCGCATCGGGCGTCCACCATTCGCGCATGTCGAAGCCGATTGAGGCTGCGATGTCACGCGACGAGCCGCGCTGCCTGTCCACGGACCAGTCCTCCTTTCCGGCATTCACGAAGGGCAGGGCGCAGGCGGCAAGAATTTCGACCAGTTCGCTTTCGGTACGGCCCAGAAGCCACGGCCACAGCCGATCATCCTGCGGGATGCGCAGAGGGTTGAGGCGTTCCAGCCGATATTCGGCAACCGCGCACATGGCCGGGTTGGATGCCTTGTCGTGCGGCGTTTCGGGCGTCTCGAAGCGGGGAGACATCGCGCCGTGGTGCTGCATCAGAAGCGCATGGACCAGAACCCGCAGGACCATCACACTGTCCCGCGCAAGCGTCGCCTGTAGGGCGGCTGTCCGCTCGCGATAGAGCGTTTCCATCAGACCGTTGGGAATGGTGGGCACGGCACTGTCATTCTCGGCTGTGCTGGCGCTGGCGGCGTCCTTCTTCTTCGCGCCGGGTTTGACCACGCCCACATAGGTCGTGCCGATCTCCGCCCCCTCGGTCATGATGAAGACCCCGGCCTGTTCCTTCTGCTCGGCGCTCCACAGGTGAGCCGCATTCTGCAATGCCTCAAGCTCGGCGGTCAGGGCGTCGTATTCTTCGTTTTCCTCGTCGGTCAGGCCCTGGGACTGCTCGTTTTCCTCGATCTCGGTCAGCCGGTCGGCAATCGCCTCGATGCGTGCGGCATCCTCGGCGGTTGGCTCGGCCTGTTTTGGCGACAAACGAGGGGTGGAATAGAACCAGCTTGGCCGGTCCGTGATGCGTTCAACCCATGACCAGCCTTCGGCCCTGAACCCGGCTTCGACTTCGCCCAGCTTCTTTTCGGCCAGTTCGTGCAGAAGCGGGGTATCGGTCAGGAAACCGTTCTCTCCGAACAGGTCCTGCACCACGGTCCCGCCCGCAGCGCGGTAGGTATCCAGTCCGACGAAGGAGACGATGCGGCTGCTTTCGGGAACGGCCCCCTGCATGAGCCGGTTCTTGATGGAGTGCGGGGCAACCTGAAAGTGCGTATCCAGCACCCATTGCAGCACACTGTCCTGCGCCTCGTGATCGTCCGCCACGGTGAAGGCCGAAACCTGTTCGAGCGTGAGCTGATCCTGTCGGAAGGCGCTCATGACAGCAGGAGAGACGGACGCCAGCTTCAGGCGCTTCGCGACGATTGAAGCGGAGACGCCAAAACGCTGCGCGATCTGCTCGACGGAGCGTCCCAATTCGACCTGTCGGGCGAACGCCTCAAACTGGTCGGCCGGGTGCATCGCATGACGCTGCACGTTCTCGGCAAGGCTGATTTCCTCGGCTTCCTCGGGTGTCACGATCCGGCAGAGAACGGACTTGTCCTCGGTCCAGTCGCCGCGTTCGACCAGCAGGGACATGGCGAGAAAGCGTCGGCCGCCCGCGACAACGCCGAAGCGGTCACCATCCGGCACGACGACAAGGCTCTGGATCAGGCCAACAGCTTTCAGGTTGTCGGCCAGTTCTTCGATAGCGATGGCGGGCACCGTGCGCCGGACATTCAGGGGCGAACGGAACAGCTTGCTGAAGGGGATGCGTGTCCCGTCTGTATCGTTGGCGGGCGTCGTGATTGGCGTCGGCGTCTTGCTCGTAGTCTTTCTGGCGGGCTTCGTGGTGGCTTTCTTGGGCTCACTGCGGAGTGTTGCAGACATAGGGTTTACCCTCCCTGCACCGGGCGGAGAGGAAGGACCATCCCCCCACGTTTTCCCGCCCGGTGTTCTTATTATATACACGATATAATAATGGAGGGGCAAGAGAAAAA
>JBDNSL010000131.1:0-5142 GCA_047719095.1 Acetobacter sp. | reverse complement strand
GTATGACAAACGCAGCCCTGACAGACGCCGCATTTTCCGCTGCCTCGGACAATGCAGCCCCTCTTACCATCCTGACGCCGCCCCACCCCGTGCTGCGCCAGAAAGCAAGACTGGTCAAACCTGAAGACATTGCCGAAATCCGGACGATTCTGCCCGGCATGTTCGCAGCCATGTATCGCGCACCCGGCATTGGGCTGGCCGCCCCGCAGGTTGGCCTGAGCCAACGCTTTGTACTGGTCGATCTGGGAGAAAAAGAGGCGCGCGAGCCCATGATCCTGATCAACCCGGAAATTGTGGCCGAAACAGAGGAAATGACCGCGCGCGAGGAAGGGTGCCTGTCCCTGCCCAGCCAGTACGCCGAGGTTGTCCGCCCCGAAAAAGTGCGTGTGCGCTGGCAGAGCGTTACCGGGGAAAAGCACGAACGCGATGTGGAGGGCCTGCTGGCCACCTGCATCCAGCATGAGCTTGACCACCTTGATGGGGTGTTGTTCGTGGACCACCTGTCCGCCCTGCGTCGCAACATGATCCTGCGCCGTCTGGCCAAGGACCTGAAGCGCAATTAAGTGAAAAATCCCCGCCCGATGCGTCTTGTTTTCATGGGTACGCCAGACTTTGCCGTACCCGCCCTAAAAGCACTCCATGCCGCCGGGCACGAGATTGTTGCCGTGTACTCCCAACCGCCCCGCCCCGCCGGACGGGGTAATGCGTTGCGCGCATCCCCCGTGCAGCAGGCTGCACAGGAGCTTGGCCTGCTGGTCCGCCACCCGGTCTCGCTACGGAACAATCATGAGGAATGGCAGGCTTTTGCCGAGCTAAAGGCAGATGCCGCCATTGTGGCCGCTTATGGGCTGATTCTGCCGCAGACCATGCTGGATGCGCCCACAATGGGTTGTTTAAACATCCATGCCAGCCTGCTGCCACGCTGGCGGGGGGCCTCTCCCATCCAGAGTTCCATTCTGGCAGGAGATACGCAAAGTGGCGTGACCATTATGCAGATGGAAGCAGGGCTGGACACAGGCCCCATGCTCCTGCGTGAGGCCGTACCCATTACGGCGCAGACCACAGCGACCACCCTGCACGACGCACTGAGCGCTCTGGGTGGGAGCATGGTCCTGCGCGTGCTGGCCGATTTTCCACCCACCCCAGCAGACCCGGCAGACACACAGGCCCGCCTGAGTTCAAACCGTCCGGCCCGCCAGCCCCAGCCGGAGCAGGGTGTAACCTACGCCGCACGCCTGACGCGTGAGGACGGGCGAATTGACTGGACGCAGGACGCAACGGCAATAGACCGCCAGATACGCGCCCTTACCCCTTGGCCGGGCACATTTACAACTCTTGCCGATGGCACCGTAATCAAGATCGGGGCAGGCACACCCGTTGCAGACATTCAAACCCTGCCCGCCGCGGAGGCAAAAACATGCCCCCCCGGCACAGTGGTGGACAACGCCCTGAGCATTGCCTGTGGGCACGGAGTAATCCGCCTGACCCGGCTGCAACGCCCCGGCCGTGGCATGATGGAGGCCGAGGCTTTCCTGCGTGGGCAAGCATTGCCCGCAGGCTCATGCCTTGGTGCCCCCCCTACCCCCGACACAACCCCATGACCGCCCCCGCCATCCAGCGCTGGGCTGTTCAACTGGAATATGACGGGCGCGGGCTGGTTGGCTGGCAAAAGCAGACATCGGGCCTATCCGTACAGGCTTTGCTGGAAGAGGCGGCCTTTCGCCTTGCCGGTGGCAGGCCCGTGCCCAGCATTACAGCGGGCCGCACCGATTCGGGCGTGCATGCGCTCGCGCAGGTCGCCCATCTGGACTTTCCAGCAGATGCCCATTTTTCCAGCTATTCCGTGCGAGAAGGGTTGAGCTACCACCTTAAACCCCATGCCGTGGTGGTGCTGGATGCAGCCCCGGTCAGTCTGGACTGGAGTGCCCGGTTTTCCGCCACGTGGCGCTCATACCGTTACCGCATGCTCAACCGGCGCACACGGCCCGCTCTGGCCGAGGGGCATGTGTGGCACGTTAAATCCCCGCTGGATGTGGCACTCATGCAAAAAGCCGCCAACTATCTGCTTGGCCTGCACGACTTTACATCCTTCCGCGCTGTAGCCTGTCAGGCCAACAGCCCTATCCGCACGCTGGACCAACTGGATATTACGCGTGAGGGGGATGAGGTGGTGGTGTCCGCCAAGGCACGGTCATTTTTGCACCATCAGGTGCGCAACATGGTGGGCACGCTCAAAAAAGTTGGCACCGGAGCATGGGAGCCAGAGCGGGTTGCCCGCGCCCTTGCCGCGCGTGACCGCAGTGCGGCAGGCCCCACAGCGCCGCCAGATGGGCTATACCTGACAGGTGTTGGCTATGATCCCGACCCGTTTGGCATCAAACCTGACCAGAACCACCTGTAAACACGGGGCGTACACCCCCTGCCCGCAACAGGCGGGCAGGACATGGGGGTTACAGTTTGGCCCTTAGTTCGCCTTTACGCTTACCATAGGCTGGAGCAGGTCGGTCAGCACCATGTAGTGCGGGGGCAGAAGGGCTGCCAGACCGTACAGCGCAATGGACGCAGCCAGAATGGACACATAAAGCAGGGCCGCCCGACCGCCAGAAATACCCAGCCCCACCTTGGCCACAAACCATTGCAACCAGAGTTCATACGCAGCAGCACAAAGAGCCAGAGCGCCGATAAAAACCTGCTGGCGGGCAATATCTGGCGTAATAACCGCAGCAATAAGCGCGCAGGCCAGAGTGATCAGCACCACAACCCAGCCGCACCATGTGGCAGCCGTAATATAGCGTAGCCAGAGCGCGCCACGCCCCCAGCGCTGGGCGTAAAAATGAGAAATAACGGCGGGCAGGAACAGCACACAAAGCGAAAGCAGCAACTTGGTTGCGGACATAACCTTGTCTGGCAGCAGGAAAATCTGAATTCCCCCCACCAGTATGCAGGCCATCTGCGGTGCAAGGGCTGCGCCAAACGCATCCGGCGTGCCCTCAAAACAGGCCAGTCCTTCCCGCTTGCCACCAGCCAGCAGCAGCATACCCTGTAAAATGCGACGAACCGCGCCTAACTTGCCAATATCTGGAATCACACCCCTACCCCTTGTAAAAAGGCTTCATAAATCCGGGTCAGCTTTTCCATGTCAGCAACGGCTGCATGTTCATCCACCTTATGAATACTCGCCCCGACCAGACCAAACTCCGCAACCGGGCAGTACCGGGCAATAAAGCGCGCATCCGACGTGCCTCCCCCCGTGTCCAGTTTGGGAGAAAGCCCCGTAACACTTGTGATGGCTTTTTGCAGCACTGCCATTTCCGCACCGGGTGGTGCAAAAAAAGATTCGCCGCTGATACTGACGTCAACACGCGCCCGCGGCGCATGCTGGGCACACACGGTCTGGAGCCAGCCTGTTAGGGCTGCCCCTGTATGCAGGTCATTGAACCGGATATTCAGCCGTGCCTGCGCGCGGGCGGGAATAAGGTTGGTTGCGGTGTTCCCCACATCCAGACTGGTCACCTGAAGGCTGGAGGGTTCAAAATACTCCGACCCGTGGTCCAGCGGTGTTGCGCGGAGCGCGGCCAGAACCGCCAGCAGGCGGTGTACCGGATTATCCGCACGGTGCGGATAAGCCACATGGCCCTGCGTGCCTTCAACCACAATATGGGCGTTCAGGCTGCCCCTGCGGCCAACCTTGACCATCTCGCCCAGTGTCTGCGGGTTTGTCGGCTCCCCCACCAAGCAATAATCGGGAATATGGCCGTGCATGGCCATCCATTCCAGCACCTTCTGGGTGCCGTAGGTGGCGGGGCCTTCCTCATCACCTGTAATCAGCAGGCTTATGGAGCCATGGCCCAGCCCTGCATCCACCCGGCGGGCAATGGCGGCCACACAGGCGGCAATGCCGCCTTTCATGTCGCACGCACCCCGGCCATAAAGCACGCCGTCCACAATATCCGCAGCAAAGGGGGGGTGTGTCCAGTCGGCCTCACGGCCTGCGGGCACCACATCGGTATGCCCCGCGTAACAGATATGCGGCCCCCCCTTGCCCAGACGGGCAAACAGGTTGGGGGTGCGCTCCGCACCATCGCCAAATGGCAGGTGCGTAACCTCAAACCCAAGGGCTTCCAGCATTGCCCCAAGCAAAAGCTGAGACGCACCCGGATCGGGCGTGACTGACGGCTGACGAATGAGCAACCGGGCCACGGCCACCGGGTCTGTCAGTGCCAGATCAGCGGGAAGTGGGCCGGGGGTGCCTGTTGTCATACGTCAGTCTCGTCCTGTGTAGCCGGATTATTTAGTCGCGCAGCAGTTCGTTGATGGAGGTCTTGGAGCGGGTCCGCTCATCCACGCGCTTGACAATAACCGCGCAGGCCAGCGCCGGGTTGGGACGGCCGTCGGGGCCAACCGGGTTGGAAGAGGGCATGGTGCCGGGCACAACCACGGAATAGGCGGGCACGCGGCCCATGTAGATTTCGCCCGTTGCACGATCCACAATTTTGGTGGACGCACCAAGGAACACACCCATGGACAGCACGGAACCGCGCTCCACAATAACGCCCTCGGCCACTTCCGAACGTGCGCCAATAAAGCAGTTGTCCTCGATAATAACCGGAGCAGCCTGCAACGGCTCCAGCACGCCACCAATACCAGCACCACCGCTGATATGGCAGTTTTTGCCAATCTGCGCACAGCTGCCAACGGTTGCCCATGTATCCACCATGGTGCCGCTATCCACGCGCGCACCCACGTTGACAAAGCTGGGCATCAGCACCGCACCGGGGGCAATAAAGGCCGAACGGCGCACAACGGCACCGGGCACCACGCGGAAGCCTGCCTTGTCAAACCGGGCCTGATCCCAGCCAGCAAACTTGAGGGGCACCTTGTCATAGGCCGGAGCGCCAGCAGCGCCACCGGGCAGCACAACGCTGTCATTGAGGCGGAAGGAAAGCAGCACGGCTTTTTTCAGCCACTCATGCACAACCCATCCATCTTCCTGCGGGGCGGCCACGCGCAGGCTGCCAGAATCGAGTGCTTCCAGCACTGTTTCAATGGCATCACGGTCTTTGCCCACCGTTGCGGAAGAAATGCGGTCACGCTCTTCCCACAGGGTTTCAATGTGAGCGCGGAGGGTTTCGTCTGTCATGG
>JBDNSL010000130.1:0-5184 GCA_047719095.1 Acetobacter sp. | reverse complement strand
CAGGGCTTGTGTCCGTGTGTGGGGGCGTGTCCGGGGCTGGCTGGTCGGGTTGGACGGCGGGGGGCTGTCCGGCCTGTGTGGTAGCAGGAGCACCCGCGGGCAGTTTTTTGCGGTAATAGGCAATAAGCTTGTCGGCGGTGACTGTAACATTGTTCCGCACGGCTTTGGCCTGATCGTAGGCAACCACCTTTTTCAGGTTCTGGTCCCAGTCAAACCCGCCCAGTGCTGTTACGGCAATCTGCCCACCGTGGGACAGGTCAATGGCCTGTGCCTGTGCTGCGCTGTGCCAGAGCGCACTGGCTGCGGGCAGGCACGCCAGCAGGCATGTACTGCGCACAAAAGAGCGCATGAGGGGGAATGAGGGCAATGGTCTGGTTATCATGCTTCAGGATGCCTTTTTGCCAGTTGTGGCATCACTCTGGCGGTCATCATTCAGGATCAGGCGGCCTGGGCCACGGAACTGGGTAATACCGTCATGCTGGCTAAGCAGAAAGCCCTGTGCATCCAGCACGCCAAAAGGCCCTTCTGCCCGCACCCATGAATCGGAGGTGATAATGCTGCTTTTGACATCAATATCGGCAACGGGTGTGCGCATCATCAGGCCATCATCGCGGTACAGGGTGACTTCTCCGGTCAGGTCGAGAATTTGTGCGTGTTGCATGTAAACGCCTTTTTCCGATCGGACCATAAGCCAGTCCCCGCCCTGTGTCAGAATGTCGGCCATGGGGTTGCTCAGGTCCAGCCTGTTGCTGGGGGCCTGATGCACCGTATCCGCCGTGATCGTGAACGGGCGGTCGTGTTCATCCACGCCACGGTAGGTGGCCCCGACAAGGTTGCCGCTTTCTATCTTGACCTTGCTTAACTCGCGCATGGTGGTCTGGTTGGCGCTTATCAGGTGCTCCACTTCAGGCCAGACGGCAATGGCGGATAAAAGCAGTAGAGCCGTGGCAGGCAGCAGCCATTTGGCCCAGCGCAGCAGGGTGCGCCTGCGCGCCAGTGTGGCGGCATCTGGCACCCTGCGCCGGATGGACGACGCCGCAAGGCGTTCGCGCTGCTGCTGTATATCCACGCCCGAGCGGGCGTAGTCCTCACGCTCGGGGCGTTTGCCGGGGGTGTCTGTCATCCAACGCCTGCCCGGACCAGATCATGCAGGTGCACAACCCCAATGGGCTGGCCTGCGGGGTTAAGAACAAAAAGGGCGGTAACGGGCCGCTCACGTGCATTCATGACCTGCAACGCCTCGGAGGCAAGCACATCCGGGTTTATGGTGAGCGGGCGTGGGTTCATAATGTTTTGTGCCAGTGTGGTTGTAAGGTCATGGTCCAGCGCGCGACGCAGGTCACCATCCGTGATCAGCCCCGCCAGTTCCCCATTCTGCCCCACAATGCCAACGCAGCCTAGCGCCTTGTGTGTCATTTCCATAATGACATCCCGCATGGGCGTGTCAGGCGCGGTCAGGGGCATGGCGTTGCCTGTGTGCATGACCTCGCGCACCGTGCGCAGGCGTGCGCCCAGCCTGCCACCGGGGTGGAACGCTCCAAATTCTGTTGCGGTAAAGCCCCGCTGCCGCAGCAGGGCCACGGCCAGTGCATCACCAAAGGCAAGCTGCATGAGCGTGCTGGTGGTGGGGGCCAGCCCCATGGGGCAGGCTTCTGGCATGGCGGGCAGGGTCAGGGCCAGTGTGGCTGTTGTGGCCAGAGTGGAGGTGGCCTTGCTGGTTACGGCCAGCAAAGGCTGGCCGGTGCGCAGGGCATGGGCGGCAATGTCGGCCAGTTCCGTGGTTTCCCCCGAATTGGAAAAAGCCAGAATGGCATCTGCGGGCAACACCATGCCCAGATCCCCGTGCGAGGCTTCGGCGGGGTGCACATAAAACGAAGGCGTGCCCGTGGAGGCCAGTGTTGCCTGTATCTTGCGCGCAACATGGCCGGACTTGCCAATGCCCGTAACCGCCACCCGGCCGGTAATGCCCAGCAGAACAGCCACAGCCTGAGCAAATGCCCCCCCAAGGCCGGAGGGGTCTTCCAGCGCAAGGGCCAGTGCGTTCAGCCCGGCCAGTTCCATGCGCACGGTGGCTGCGGCGTCCATGTCGGGGGTGGGGGGCGGGGTGTGGGCTGGGGGTGTCATGGGTGTCAGGTCGGTCCGGTGGCAAAGGGGTGCCAGATACGCCGTTGCTCAGGCGCGGTGGGAGAAAATATCCGGGTCTTCGTAACCCATCATGTCCAGCCGTGCGCGCGTGGGCAGAAAATCATAGCATGCCTGCGCCAGATCGCGCCTGTTTTCACGCTCCAGCAGGGCGTCCAGCTTGTGCCACAGCGCGTGCAGGTACAGCACGTCCGAGGCGGCATAGGCCAGTTGCTCGGGTTTGAGTTCTGGCGCGCCCCAGTCCGAACTTTGCTGCTGTTTGCTCAGGTCCACGCCCAGCAGGTCCCGGCACAGGGCGGCCAGCCCGTGGCGGTCCGTAAAGGTGCGGACCAGCCGGGCCGCAATTTTGGTGCATACAACGGGGCTGACCGTAATACCCAGTGCATGTTGCAAAATACGCACGTCAAAACGGGCATAATGCATGATTTTGGTAAGGCCTGGGTCCGCCAGAACACGTTTGAGGTTGGGACAGTCGTAGCCTGTGCCTCCAAGGGCTGGGGGGGCAAGCTGGACCAAATGGGCCGTGCCATCCCCGCCGGAAAGCTGGACAAGGCAGAGCCGGTCCCGGTGGGGGTTCAGGCCCATTGTCTCGGTGTCCACCGCAACGGAGCCGGTAAAGTGCAGGCCTTCGGGCAGGTCGTTTTTGTACAGGGTAATGGCGCCACCACATGGGCCCTGAGCTGCGGACATGAGGCGCTCCTGTTCTGCTGTTGCGTCTAGGCGGCTTTGTACCTCACGGATTACAGCCGCATGGGAGGAATGTCCATTCCCCCACAGGGTGGCGTGGCCCTTTTGGCGGGTAAAGAAAGGCCATGGCCTGTTGTGGGGATAGGCGGACACCCCGTTCATACGCTAGGGGAGAGGCAGAGTGACCCCAACCCGGAACCGTTGTCCATGCAAAATCCCCGTAAAGCCGCACGTCCCGCACGCCGCCCCCGCTCCTCCGGCCATGGTGGGGCGGGCAGAGAGGGCGGCCCTGCGGCTGCTGCGGGCAAATGCTGGCTGTTTGGCACACATGCCGTGGCAGCGGCCCTTGCCAACCCGCGCCGCACGGTTGAACGCCTGCTGGTAACGGAGGCCGAACACCCCGCACTGGAGGAAGCCGCACGTGCAGGCAGGGGGAGCCTGCGGGTTGCCCCCGAGATTGTCCCCCGTGCAAAACTGGATGACCTGCTGGGGCCGGAGGCAGTGCATCAGGGTGTGGCCATGCTGGCGCATATCCTGCCCTCGCTCTCGCTGGAGGAGGCGCTGGAGCGCCCCGGTCCGGTGCTGGTGCTTGATCAGGTTACCGACCCGCGCAATGTGGGGGCTATCCTGCGTTCTGCGGCAGCCTTTGGTGCAGCCTGCATTGTGGTACAGGACCGCAACGCCCCGGAGGAAACCGCCGTGCTGGCCAAGGCGGCATCCGGGGCGTTGGAAACAGTGCCTTTTGTGCGTGAGGTCAATTTGTCCCGCGCCATAGAAATGCTCCAGAAGGCCGGATGCTGGACCGTAGGGCTGGATGCGGGTGGGACAATTTTGAACGGTGCAGGGTTTGAGGGGCGGCGCGTAGCCCTTGTGCTGGGTGCCGAAGGCCGTGGCCTGCGCCGCCTGACGCGTGAAAGCTGTGATGAAATTGCAGGCCTGTACATGCCCGGCGATATGGAAAGCCTGAACGTGTCCGTAGCAGCAGCACTGGGGCTTTACGAACTGGTGCGCCGGGGTATGCCCGCCGCGTAACAGCCCGCGGCAACAAAAAAGCCGACATAATACCCAATATCGGCCCCACCCAGCCACCGGGCAATGGGGCCGGTATACAGGCTGCTGGTGGAAAACAGGCCAATGGTCAGGGTGGAGGTTATGGCAAAAATGCTTGCACCACGCGTCCATCCAGCGGGGGTGGGGCGTTGTGTGTGGTCGGTGCAGTACCAGTCTGCCAGCACAATGCCTGTCCACGGGGCAATCCAGTACATGGTGACCATCAGGTAGTCGGTATAGAATGTTGCGTATTGCCCGGCTCCGGCCACGGCCAGGGCGTAGCCCAGGGTTGCGGTCAGCACGGCGGCAGCCACGCGGGGGACATGCAACCCGGCAGAGATAAGGCTGTAGCTTGCTGTGTTGTCATTGAACGAATTGCCGGTAATGGAAGACAGCGCAATGGCGGCAAGGGCAAATGTGCCCAGCGGCCCCAATGTGTGCTGGAGCGATGCAATAACTGCTGTGGGTGAGGCATCCACCACGCTGCCAGCCGAGATCAGCCCCAGAATCTGGAACGGAATGGCCGATGCCAAAAGCCCAGCCAGTGCGAGTAGTACGACTTTTGCCGGGCTGGTGCTGGCAGGCAGGTAGCGCGTGTAATCCGACGAATAGGATGCCCATGAGAGGTTAAAGCTGACCAGCACGCCCACAGCGAGCAAAAACGTGCTCACACTTACGGGGTGGTGGGTGGCAAGGGGGGCTTGGCCGCGTATGGCAAACACAATGCCGATAAGGGCAAAAGCCAGCAGCAGGAACGCGCCAAGGTATTTCTGCAAGGCCTGCACCACATGGTGGCCGTAGATCGAGGCCACCATCTGCACCCCCGCCAGCACCCCAAGAGCAGCCCAGAAGGGGGCATGCATGCCACCGGCCAGCAGTAGTGCAATCAGGGCGGTGGCTGCGGGTACGTTGTTCACCGCATCCCACCCCACGCAGTAAATCCAGTTCAGGAACGCGGGCAGGCGCAGGCCCTTCTGCCCCAGTGCGCGGCGCGATGCCTCCATTTGCGTAAGCCCTGTGGCCGGGCCAATGGCTGCGGCCAGTGCTACAGGCAGCGCCCCGATCAGGTTACCCAGTATAACGGCTGCAACCCCTGTTTTAAAATCCAGCCCCATGCTTACCAGAAGTGCTCCGGTAACCCAGCCACCCGGCCCCAGATTGGGGGCAAAGTGGCTCCAGAACACGCGGTCCATCTTCATGGTTTTCAGGTGTTCTGGCACGGGTTCGCGCACGGCGTCGGCCGACATGTCTTCCATCATGGCATGGGCGCGGGGGGCGGGGGCCTGCGTCATGTCGGGGGCTTTC
>JBDNSL010000129.1:0-5220 GCA_047719095.1 Acetobacter sp. | reverse complement strand
CGACCAACACGGAAGATCCAGCCAAGAGTGGCGGCCCGCCGCGCCTCCGGACCCTACCCCACCTCACACACACCAGCGCGCCCGGGCGGCCCAGCGGGCCCCCCCGCGACACTGGACATGATTACGCCTTACGTCCAACCCGGCGTAACCACGGGCGAACTTGACCGCATTATTCATGCCTACACGCTTGAACATGGCGCCACCCCCGGCCCACTGAACTACCGTGGCTACCCCAAGTCATGCTGTATTTCGGTCAATCATGTTGTGTGCCACGGCATTCCGGGCGACCGCCCGTTGATTGAGGGTGATATTGTCAATATTGACGTCACCCCCAAGCTGAACGGCTGGTTCGGGGATACAAGCCGCATGTACACCGTGGGCAAGGTGGCCATCAAAGCGGCCAAGCTGATCACCACCACCTACGAAAGCCTGATGCGCGGCATTGAGGTCGTACGCCCCGGTGCCACACTGGGCGACATTGGTTACGCCATTCAAAGCCATGCCGAAAAGCACCGCTACTCCATTGTGGAGGATTTTTGTGGGCATGGCATTGGTCAGGTTTTTCATGCCGAACCCAATATCCTGCATTACGGCCGCCCCGGCGAAGGGATGAAGCTGAAGGCAGGCATGGTGTTTACCATTGAACCCATGCTCAATATTGGCAAACCTGAAGTGAAAATTCTTGAAGACGGATGGACTGCCGTAACCCGCGACCGTTCCCTGTCCGCACAGTTTGAGCACATGCTGGCCGTAACCCAGACCGGGTATGAAATTTTCACCCGTTCCCCCGCCGGATACGACTGCCCACCCTTCCCGACCAAAGGATAAGCCGCATGCAGGCCGCCCCCACCACACTGTCCTCTCTTGTTGTGCGTCATGTGGTGCTGGCGGCACTGTGCGTGGGCGGGGCATTCCTGCCCGCACATGCGGCCCCTGTTGCAGACCCGCTGGCCTATGGTGGGGCACTACCGCCAACCGTTCCTGTTGTGGCCCCTGTTGCGGGGCAACATGGCATGGCGGTTTCCGCCCAGAGGCTGGCGTCCGAGGCTGGTGCGCGTATTCTGGCCAAGGGGGGCAACGCGGCCGATGCCGCTGTTGCCATGGGCTACGCACTGGCCGTTGTGTACCCTGCTGCCGGTAATCTGGGCGGGGGCGGGTTTATGATGCTGCGCCCACCGGGCCAACCCTCCATCTTTTTTGACTTCCGGGAAAAAGCCCCCCTTGCCGCCACGCCAGACATGTACCTGGACAGCAAGGGCAATGTTATCCCCGATCTGTCGGTTCTGGGGTGGAAAGCGGTTGCCGTGCCCGGCACGGTTGCCGGGCTGGACGCCGTACACAAGCGTTGGGGGCACCTGCCCCGGCAGGTGGTCATGGAACCTGCCATTACACTGGCCCGCGACGGATTTGTGCTTGAAGATGGCGATGTGCAACTCCTGAACACCTCCACCGCAGCCTTTGCCAAAGACCCCTATGCCAGCAAGGTCTTCCTCCGCCCCGATGGCACCCCCTTCCAGCCGGGAGACCGGCTGGTGCAAAAAAATCTGGCGCACTCGCTCTCACTCATTGCACAAAATGGGGCCGATGCCTTTTACAAAGGGCCGATTGCCACCACCCTGCTGGCCCAGTCCAAAGCCCACGGCGGCATTTTGCAGGCTGAGGATTTTGAGCGCTACAAACCGCGCGAACTTGCCCCCATCACCTGCGCCTACCGTGGCCTGCTGGTGGAAACGGCCCCTCCCCCCAGTGCGGGTGGCATAGCCCTGTGCGAAATGCTGGAGATTCTGGCCGGGTATGACATGCACGCCCTTGGCCTGCACTCCGCCCCCGCCCTCCAGCATGAAATTGAGGCCATGCGCCGCGCCTACTCCGACCGGCGGAACCTTGGCGACCCGGCCTTTGTCCACAACCCGGTCAGCGCCCTGCTGGACCCGGCCTATATTGCCAGTGTGCGCGCACACACACCCAACGACCGCGCCACCCCCTCCGCCGACCTGCGCGCGGGCGTGGCCGCGCCCGAAAAACCAGAAACCACACAGTTTTCCGTTATTGACCAAAATGGTTTTGCCATTTCCACCACCTACACGCTCAACGGCTGGTTTGGTGCCAAGGTCATGGGCGGAGATACCGGAATTGTCATGAATGACGAGATGGATGATTTTTCCATCAAACCCGGTGCCCTTAACATGTTTGGCATTCCCGGTAGTGCGGCCAACGCCATTGCACCGGGCAAGACGCCCCTGTCCTCCATGGCGCCCACCATTGTCTCACGCAATAACAAGCCGGTCATGGTTATTGGCAGCCCCGGTGGGTCGCGCATACCCACCATTGTGCTCTCTGTCATTCTGGGTGTTGTGGATTATGGGCTGAACATCCAGCAGGCCATAGACCTGCCACGCCTGCACGAACAGTGGATGCCCCAAAGCGTAGAGGTAGAAGCAAACGCCCTAACCCCACAGGTCCAGCAAACGCTGGAGCAGGAGGGGTACAGCTTTGTCCTGCATGCACCATGGGGCATTCCCGAGGGTATTCTGGTTGGCGGCCCCAGCCTGAACAGCCACGGGCCTGCACGCTATTATGGCGGGTCCGACCACCGCCACCCCGGTGGGGCTGCCATAGGGGAGTAAGCGCGGCTGCTACCAGCCGTGCCCCCCTCCGTTATCACCAGTCATGCCCGGTAACGGACCAGTTCCGCACACACACACACCTACCGGGCGTGTTCCCCCCGGCCTACAGGCGGTCCAGACTATGGGTGGCCCCCTGCGGGTCACGCACCTGTTGTGGGCCTGCAATATAGTCCGGGCCAAGAGGCACCTTGCCGTACCCACCGGGAATATCCAGCACGTAAATGGGCCATGCCAGCCCCGTAACCCGGCCACGTAAGCCCGCCAGAAGGCGCTGCCCCTGCGCGACCGGGACATGGAAATGTGCAGTCCCCGGAGCGGGGTCCAACTGGTGCAGGTAGTACGGCCGCATGCGGTTTTCCACCATGGCGCGGAACAGGGCTTCGAGCGCATCCTCGCTATCATTCACCCCCCGCAGCAACACGGACTGCCCAAGCAGGGGTATGCCACGCCGGGCAATGCGGCGCAGGGCGCTCCGCGCGGGGGCGGCCAGTTCGCGCGCATGGTTGATGTGTACGGCCATCCACATGGCTTTTTCGGTTTCCAGCGCATCAAGCAGGGCATCCGTCACCCGTTCGGGTGCTGCCACAGGCACACGTGTATGCACCCGAATGGTGGTCACATGCGCCATGCCCGAAAGTGCCTGCACAATCTCCCCCAACCGCCGGGGCGAAAGCATAAGCGGGTCACCCCCGGTTAGAATAACCTCCCTGATCTGCTCATGTGTGCGTAGCCAGTCCAGTGCGCGGTGCAGGGCACCCTCATCCAGCACCCCCCCATCTGGCCCCACATGCTCGCGCCGGAAGCAGAACCGGCAATAGAGCGGGCACACCAGCAGGGGCTTGAGCAATGCACGGTCCGCATAGCGGTGCACAATGCCGGGCACGGGGGACAGTGCATCATCCCCAATAGGGTCGGACCGTTCTTCCGGGGCCACCACCAGTTCCTGCACTGAGGGGATAACCTGCACGCCAATCGGGTCATCAGGGCTTTCCATCAGGGCCGCAAAGGCCGGGGGTATGGCCGTGGCATATTGCTGCGCTATGGCGTGCAGCTCCGCTTTTTGCGCGGGTGCGGCCATACCGGCGGCAATCAGTTCATCTGGGGTGCGCAGCGTTCGGCTGGTCGCAAAAGGGGGCTTGACCGGGGAAGACATGTACCGCCTCTACTCTGCCCATGTCTGTGTCTGCAACATCTCATCTGCCCTTTGGTAGTCCGGACCCTGAGCGTATTCGCGACCGGCTCCCGTTTTTGATCCGCCGTAACCTGACCTTGCGGGGGGTACGCGCTTTTCTGGAATCCCGTGGCTGCGTGGAGGTGGAAACCCCCTGCGCCGTGCCAACGCCGGGGGAGGAGGTGCATCTACTGCCCTTCCAAACCGAGCGGGAAACACCCGATGGCCAGCGCCATACGCTGTTCCTGCACACAAGCCCCGAATTTGCCATGAAGCGCATAGTAGCCGCCACCGGGCTACCCCTGTTCCAGTTCGCCCGCGTCTGGCGCAATGGCGAGGCCAGCGCCACCCACGCCCCGGAATTTACCATGCTTGAATGGTACCAGCCCGGCATGACCCTAAGCGGACTGATGGATGAAACCGAAGCCCTGCTCAAGGCCGTGCTCCCCCCCACCGTGCACCGCAACGCCTATACACTGGACCTGAGCGCCCCCTTTGAGCGGCTGAGCATGCAAGAGGCCTTCCACCGCCATGCCGGGGTGGACCTGCTGCCCACACAAGGCAACGCACAGGCACTGGCCGATGCAGCACGCTGCGCCTTGCGGGCGGGGGAGGAATGGGAAGACCTGTTTTTTCGCCTGTTGCTGGAACGAATCGAACCGGCCATAGGGCAGACGCGGCCCACATTTTTAACCCACTGGCCAGCAAGCCAAGCCGCCCTTGCCCGCAAGGACCCCACCGACCCACGCGTAGCCCTGCGGTTTGAGCTGTACGCCGCAGGCATGGAACTGGCCAATGCGTTTGAAGAACTGACCGACCCGGTAGAACAACGCCTGCGCTTTGAGCATGACAGGGCCGAACGACAGCAGCTTTACCCAAGCCGCCCCACGTGGCCCATGGACGAAAAACTGCTCCACGCCCTGCCCCATATGCCCCCCTGCTCGGGTATTGCGCTGGGCTTTGACCGGCTGGTCATGCTGGCCAGTGGCGCACGCCACATACAGGATATCTTGTGGATACAGGATTAGTCTGCAACATTTGGCCTTAACAGGTGTTTTTGGTTTATCTTCCACCAACACAATGAATACCAGCGGCGTATTCCACCAAGGGGCAAGTCCGTGCCATGCCACACGCAAACAAACTTTTACTGGTTGGGCTTTTAGCCCTTGCCGCCTGTCAGGTGCCCAGCCCACAGGAACGCCGCAAGCTTGATTCCATGATCGGGCGGCCAACCGTGGATGTCATTCGGACATTTGGCGTGCCCACGCGCCAGTTCACCACCGGAGACCACACCTTTCTCGCCTACATTACGCAGGAGACCGACTACACCATGCCCATGGGCGGTGGATGGGGTTATGGACCCGGCTGGGGTGGCGGATGGGGCTACGGTGGCTGGGGCGGTTATGGCGGCGGCGGATGGGG
>JBDNSL010000128.1:0-5265 GCA_047719095.1 Acetobacter sp. | reverse complement strand
GGTTTGCCCTAGTTTTCTGCGGGTTACAGAAAACAATCCACAAAATAATAAGTGCCCTATCGGTTTATATCGGTCCATATTGGTCCATATCGAACCATATTAAGCCACATCAATCCGTGCCAAATCCGTGCCACTTTTTACCGATTCGAATGTGAATCCGAATTGCCAATTTCAAGCGCCTAGTTTTGAAGCTCTGGCATCTGGAATGTTCATTAAGCTGGCCAACTTCCGCCGTAATCTCCATGTTATAGAGACCAAGCCAACGGCTCTCCGCTGCCCATGAGCGCCGTTGGTCTAGTTTTTCTTCGCCTGCCGTTCGCAAGCCAGCACCAACGGCTGACAAGCTGAGTAAGGCCCCAGGAGCGTGGCATTTGGCCCAGTGTATTCCACCTGCGCCACGCGCTCCTGCTGCAACCGGACGACAAGGTGGCAGGTGCCATGACCGGATAGGTCCAGTTCTAGGCTCATTGGCCCCTTGATCGTAAACGGTCCTTGCACCTGCTGGTCCTGCCGCCATTGCAGCACCTCACCATCGGGCAGGGTGGCCACATTGTCCGGCACTCCGGCGCAGGCGATAAGGTCTGAGCGGCCCATCCCGATAAGGTCATGCTTGGCCCGCAGAGGCAGGCTGGAGCAGGCGGATGCCAACAACAGCAGCCCAAAACTTGCGAATTTGCGCAAGTTCACAAACTGGATCATAGATCATCTTCCTTATGCGCACGGGTTCTGAGCCAGCGCACGGTTGCGGCAAACAGGACAAAGGCGAGGCCAACGGCCCCGCCTCCTGTCACAAGCCCGCATTCAAAATCGGGCGTCATGCGTTCTGGATCGCGGCGTTATCGGCCACGCACTTGGCAATGATCGCCTGAATCTCCGCATCGGTCGGGCCAGTGCCGGATTTGCTCTGCTCGATTGCGGCAATGATGGTGGCGTAGATTTCCGGCCCGTATTTTTCGGCCAGTTCCACCACTTCCCCCACAACGCCAAGGATCGCGCCAGAAGCGGCGGCAATGCCCTCCATGGTTTCGGCTGTACTCATTTGCTGGTGTCTCCCGTCTTGCAGGCATCCGGGATGGTGCCCGCCTTTACACCTGCCCAGCAGGTCTGGAACGAAAGCAGCGCCGACTGGAGGCCGGAAACACTGGTCTGGGTCAGGGTGTTGTTGTTCTGGATGGCCGTCTCCAGCACCGTCAGCTCGTTCACCACGGTCTGGCTGGATTTCTTGACCAGGGCTTTCTGTTCATCGCTCAGATGCACCCCCGGCACCTTGCCTGCCATCACGTCAGGCATGGGGCTTGCGGCCACATGGTAAACACTGGCTGCGTCAAATACGGTCTGCCGGAGCTTGGCCTGCGGTGTTTCACCGCAGGCTGTCATGCCAAAGCTTAGAACGCACAATAGCAGGCCGAAAACTCCGAGTGAGAGAGAGCGTTTCATTTCGCAATATCCTTGGAAGGTGCGCAAGCCGCCGAAAACGTGGTGCGTCTGCCGGTCGAGCCAGTGGACCTGTGGCGGCACATTGATAGCTTGATACAGGCTGGATATTCGCTGCAAGCCGCCGGGGCATCCTTGGGAATGTCCGACCGGCACATTCAGCAGATCAGCATTCTCAGCCGGATTGCCCCCCGGCTGCTGGACGCCATGACCGGCAAACAGCTGCCATCATGGCGCACGCTTGGCGTTATTGCCCAGGCACCACATGACCAGCAGATTGCGGCCTTTGAACGCCACAACTACCCGCATGGCGTTACATGGACATCAGTAAGCGCAGAATGCATGGCACACCGGATACCACAGGACCGGGCCATATTTGATGTAGCCACATCGGGCGTAGTTTTTGACGAGGATCTGTTTGCCGAGCCGGGCTCGCCTGAGCAGTTCACAACGGGCGATATCGCCGGGTTTATGGCTGCCCAGCTTGCCGCCGTACAGGACCGCATCCAAAACGGCGACGAACCAGCCATGTTGCTGGAATACAGCCCAATGGCGCAATTACCCAAACTGCCGACCGGCTGGGTATTTGTAGAACGTAAAGAGCCGCTGACCCCACGCAGTAAACACAAGCGCGCCTATGCCATTGTACCCGCGAATGACTGGATGGATGCAGGCCGCGTGGTGGATGTGGTCATAAAGCCAGTTGCAACAGCAAAGGCTGCGGCTGCTCCAGCTGCAACGCACAACGCCGATGCTATCGAGCAGGAAGAATACGAGCCAGAACTTCCTGCAGAGGAGCCCGAAGCACTGCCCGACGACGTGTGCCAGATCACCAAGGCAGGGTATGATATGCTGGCAGATATCAGGAACGAGGCACTCCATGATGCCCTGCGCTCGCCCTTGCGGATGACACCTGAAAAAGCAGGGGTAGCCCTACTGATTGCCTATGTTGCGGGCCGGTATGATCTGCGTGAAATTCTGGCCACTATTGTCTCCCCCGAAGGGGCAATAACCACCCCTGACGCCAGCACATTTGCCGCCATGGTGGGCGAGGCATTAGCCAGAACAATAAACCTGACCCCATTGCATCGGCAAAACCAAGTCCATCGCTCGGCAGAATCCTATAATGCAGCGGAATGGATTGGCGTCATTGTGAACGCAGACAGTCTGGTGCCGCCAGTAGATACGCCAGAGTTTTTGTCCTGCGTTGGCGGGCGCACTCTACAGACCCTTGCCCATGATCATCTACCTAAAGCTGAAACCGCAGAAATGCCGGAAAAAGTAGCAGACCTGCGCCGCTGGTTGTGTGGACGTATGCCCAACTGGGTTCCCGTACATTTTGGTGCACCGGGTCCGATTTCTGACCAATGGAAAAACCCGAGAGATGGCAACGGAGACGCGGAGTGCCCCGATACCAGATAACTCTCATAAACCATTCAGCAGGTCGTTACCGGGGTATTCTTGCTGACCTAGAGAGCCGTAGCCAGATCGACTTTCCAGATTGCAACAAGCACCGCCAAGACGGCCGCCAAGTCATTACCGGCCATAGCAGCCCTGATCTACCCGGATGGTTTTTGGAAATGTCCTTTGTGCGGGATGGAGTGTTTAGCATCACCCTCTCAAACCCGCATTTCCGCATCGAGTTTCCAGAATGCGAACTGGACGAAACAGACACCGAGCCCCGCATTATCGGCTGGACAGACGATGTGCAGGCGCTGCGAGAAAAGAACAAGGTGAATGCAGCATGACCACTACACTCAACAGCGCGCTGGCATCCCTGAGCGCACGGCTACGCGAGCAGCCCGGCTCCTCTACGTTTACTGTCAGCCGCGAAGAATTGGATGCCATCGTGGGCACCACCCTGAACGATGCGCGCCGCCGCAAAGAAAATCAGGAAAAAGACGAGCAGTGTCTTAAATTCATGGCGCGCATTTCACCGCATGTCCTGAATTTTTTGGCTCCCATCCTGCGTGGACCGAGAAGTCTGTCGATGGCAGCGCCGCAATGGCTACGGTACGGCGGCGTGTCCGTCATGCGCGCTACTGCAGGAGGCTGCATTGTAGCCGCGACCAACGGTAAAACGATGGCACTTGCCTACGATGCGGAAGCCACCCTTTCAACACCTGATGGTGTGCAGGAAATGCGCTTCACCGTGCCGGACTGCATCCTAGATGCGTGCAGGGCGCCAGTGGCGCCAAAGCTGATCCCCCCGGGCGGTGAGCCTGAAGAACTTCCGAAGGGAATATGCGACCTCATCGTGCCGGACATGGTGTTTGCGAGTGGGGCCGGGATTTTCGTTACTCCGGTCGGAAACCCGTCCAAATATTCTGACGGCGATGAAGACGGATGCGACGAATGGCCAGAAGGCGGGGTGCTGGCAACCAGTCATGTTTCCACAACGGAACTGTCTAACGACCGCTACTGCATCATGGAGGCGCGGGGAGACGGCAATATCATCACCAATCTCCTGCCGGTCATGGCCCGGGTGCAGGAAAACATGGAGCCCATTGGCAGTATTGGTATGGGCTCGGATGCGACCCGCCAAATGACGGACTGCATGGCCCGCATTCTGGAATGGACGCATTTTGACGCATTCAGGGTTAACGAGGGACAGCGTGAGCCAGAGACGGTTTGTATTGGTTACGGCAATCTGGGTTGGACGTTTGGTGTTGGCGCCCCCCTTACAGACAACCCGCTCAAAAGCCACTTTCTCACCTATCGCCATGGCTCCGGGCGTTACGTCCTGATCCAGTGCGAGTACAGGACACAGAAAATGCCGGACACCCCGCAGGCAGATTGGTTCACTCCTGAAAGCAAGGGAGATGGCGCATGAGCGAGGAACTGAAAAGCTGTCCAGAGTGCAACGGTAATCTCTTTCTTCCCTGTTGGAGGAGGCCCTTCCAAATAAAATGCGGACGCTGCTTCCTAACTGGACCTAAAGCCGCAACACGAGACGCTGCCATCATCGCATGGAACACCCGCACAGGAGGGGGAAATGGCTGAAGTCCCCAAACTCCTGCGGGTGCCGGATGTGCTGGAGCGCCTACAGGGCGCTATCGGCCGCAATAAGCTGCTCCAACATCTGAAATGCTACCCGGAGCATAACGGTGGCCCAACGCACCGGCGCATTGTCGGGCGCATTGTTTTCCACCCTGATGATATAATTCGGTTGATTGATAGTCTGGAATGTCGCTCAAAATCGTCACACGCCCTGGCAGAAAAACGCTCTACATCCGTGGTTCCGTCCGTGGACAAAGCCTATTCGAAAGCACTGGCACTGCTGACCCCGACCAGGCGGAAGCCTTTAGGGCAAAACGTGAAGCGGAACTCTGGACGGAATCTGTCTATGGCAAGAGAGCAACCGTAACATTTGCCCATGCCGTAACGGCATACATGGAAGCTGAGCTGAGAACCGAAACGACGCGTACACACCTGCGCAGGCTTTTACAGCACTTTGGAACAACCAAGCTGGAGAAGATCGGGCAACAAGAACTGGATAATGCCTATAAGGCCATATTAACCAAGGGCATACACGCCACCGGAGCAACCAAGCTTCGAGCGGTGCTGACACCACTGCGCGCCGTGCTGGAGTTTGCCGCCATACGCGGTTGGCGTACCATTACCATGGTGACGCGCTACGCGAAGAAAATGCCGGACGTGTACCGTGATGAGATAAAAGAATGGCTCGGGCTGTGATGTGTGCCAAACCTGAGCCAAGCATATTATTATTCAAAATAAATCACTAAAAAACAATATGTTAGGAAATTTTCTTTTCTGCCTTCACACGGCGGGGGTCACAGGTTCAATCCCTGTCGCACCCACCACGGTTTG
>JBDNSL010000127.1:0-5366 GCA_047719095.1 Acetobacter sp. | reverse complement strand
GCCCAACCCCCTGCACCACCCCCCTGTGCTCGAAGGTGCCCAACAGGATGCGGCCACAGCCCTGCGCCAAAGTGTAGAGGACAAAAAATTCTCCGTGACCCTGCTCGAAGGGGTAACAGGCTCGGGCAAGACCGAAATCTACCTTGAAGCCATAGCCGCCTGCCTTGAGCAGGGGCAGCAGGCTCTGGTACTCCTGCCCGAAATTGCGTTGTCCGCCCAATGGATGGACCGCTTTACACGCCGCTTTGGCGTGCGCCCCGCCGTATGGCATTCCGAAATAGGGCAAAAGGCCCGCCGCCAGACATGGCTGGGTGCGGCCGATGGCTCGGTCAGGGTTGTGGTGGGGGCACGCTCGGCCCTGTTCCTGCCGTTTTGCAACCCCGGCCTGATTATTGTGGATGAAGAGCACGAATCCCTGTTCAAACAGGAAGAAGGCGTCATTTACAACGCGCGGGACATGGCGGTGGTCCGTGGCAGGCTGGCGGGTTTTCCCGTTGTGGTGGTCTCCGCTACCCCAAGCATGGAAACACTGGCCAACGCGCAGGCCGGGCGCTACCAGCGCCTTGTGCTGCCCACCCGCCACGGTGGCGCGTCCCTGCCCCAGACCCACCTGCTGGACATGCGCGAAGCCCCCCCCGAACGCGGGATGTTCCTCTCCCCCACACTGGTCACAGACATTGCCGCAACCCTTGAGCGGGAGGAGCAGGCCATGCTGTTCCTTAACCGCCGGGGGTATGCGCCCCTTACGCTCTGCCGCACCTGCGGGCACCGTATGGAGTGCCCGCACTGCACCGCATGGCTGGTGGAGCACCGCAACCGCCATGTGCTGAGCTGCCATTACTGCGACCATACCGAACCCATGCCCCCCGTCTGCCCAAGCTGCAAAACCGAACACAGCCTGACCGCCATTGGACCGGGGATCGAACGCATAACCGAGGAGGCGCGCCAGCTTTTCCCCGATGCGCGTATTCTTGTCATGTCGAGCGACACATTGGGCGGGCCTGCTGCCACGGCGGAGGCGGTGGCCAAAATTGCCCGCCGCGAAGTGGACCTGATTATTGGCACCCAGATTGTGGCCAAGGGCTGGCACTTCCCCCATCTGACACTGGTTGGCATTGTGGATGCCGATCTGGGGCTTGGGGGGGCGGACCTGCGGGCCGGGGAGCGCACGATCCAGCTTCTGCATCAGGTTGCAGGCCGCGCGGGCCGCGCCAGCGCACCGGGGCGCGTGGTGCTGCAAAGCTACACGCCCGAACACCCGGTTATGCAGGCCCTGCTTTCGGGCGATTTTGACCAGTTCATGGAGCAGGAGGCCGAACAGCGCCGCCCCGGCTTCTGGCCGCCTTATGGGCGGCTGGCGGCGTTGATCATCAGCGCAGATACGCCTCAGGCGGCGGATGATGCCGCAGCCCGCTTTGGCCGCACCGCCCCCTATGGGGAGGGGATTCAGGTCCTGGGGCCATCTCCGGCCCCGCTGGCCATCCTGCGCGGACGGCACCGCCGCCGGCTGCTGCTCCGCACATGGCGCAGCATTGCGGTGCAACCTATTCTGCACCGCTGGCTGGGGCTGGTTCCACTGGACAGGCACGTACGCGTTGAGGTGGATATAGACCCCGTCTCGTTCCTGTAACGGTAACCAGCCCCGGCTGGGGTTTAGTCGTTGGCGGGTTTGGCTGTGCTGGTCAGCACGGTGGAAATGGTTTCCCGCATGACCATAACGCGCACGTTGGGTGCGATTTCCACTTCCACTTCGTTCGACTCTTCTCTGGTGCGCTGCACAACACCGATCACACCACCGGCTGTTACAATCCGGTCGCCACGGCGCAGGGCCTTAAGCTCGGATTTAAGCTGCTTCTGGCGCTGCTGCTGGGGGCGGATGAGCAGAAAGTACATGATGGCAAAAACAGCCACGAACGGCAAAAAGGACAGAATGCCCGAAGCACCGCCAGAGCCTCCGGCTGTCTGGGCGTAAGCAGCGGGGATAAGAAAATTGGACATAAGGTACAGACCTTCAACAATGGCTGGTTGCGAAAACAGAAGAAGTGACCATAATTTTCAATCCTCCCGCGTCAAGCTCCCATGCTGACGAAAGACCGCCAGAAAGACCATTAATAAGGAATAAAAGCCGATGAACCAGACCCTGCTGCCAGCATTGGACCGTATTGCCGCGGCTCTGGAGCGCCTTTCCCCTCCCCCCGCGACGCTGGAAGGGGTGGATACGGCGGATGCTTTTGTCTGGCTGCCAGAACGCGGGCGGCTGCTGCCCATCCCCCATGTGGCCCATGTCAGCGTGGACCTGTTGCAGGGCATAGACCTGCAACGGCGCATTCTGCTGGAAAACACGCGCCATTTTGCCCACGGCCTGCCCGCCAACAACGCCATGCTGTGGGGGGCACGCGGTATGGGCAAGTCCTCGCTGGTCAAGGGGGCGCATGCGCTGGTCAACCAGGTGGACGGCAAACCCTGCACGCCGGGCAAGGGGCTGGTAGCACTCATAGAAATCCAGCGTGAGGACCTGACAAGCCTGCCCCTGCTGCTCAGCCTGCTGCGTGAGAACCACCGCCGCTTCATTCTGTTCTGCGATGACCTGTCGTTTGAAAAAGAAGACCGGGATTACAAGGCCCTCAAATCCGTGCTGGATGGCGGTATTGCCGGGCGGCCGGAGAATGTTCTGTTCTACGCCACATCCAACCGCCGCCACCTGATGCCGCGTGACATGATAGAAAACGAGCGCTCAACCGCCATCAACCCCTCCGAAGCCACGGAAGAAAAAGTCTCCCTCTCCGACCGGTTTGGCCTGTGGCTTGGCTTCCATGCCTGCGAACAGGATACCTATACCGATATGGTCCAGACCTATGCTCAGGCGCGCAACCTGCCCATTTCCACCGATGTGCTGCTGGCCCGCGCCAATGAATGGGCCATTACCCGTGGCAGCCGCTCGGGCCGTGTGGCATACCAGTTCATAGAGGCCCTGACAGCCGAGCTGGCGGCGCATTAATTTGCGCAACCGGACCCAATGGTCTTGCATCCCACATGGGTATGAGTTGAGATAGCGTTCGCAAATGGCGGCATCGGCCCGATGCCGTGGGGGTTCCCCTGATTCGAGGCGACATGAACCAGACAGTACCGCCCAATTCTGATGATACGTCCTTTGGGGCCGAAACACGCCCGAACACAACGGACATACGCAGGGTACGCTCCAACCCGGACTACTGGTACCCGGTTGCATGGTCGCGCGAACTCAAACCCGGAAAAACCATAGGCACACGTTATGCTGGCCAGCCCATAGCATTAGTGCGCCCGGTGGACGGCCCCATTTTTGCGCTGGAAGACCGCTGCGCCCACCGGCAGGTGCCGCTCAGCAAAGGGGTTGTTGCGGGCAGTTCGGTCAAATGCTGCTACCACGGCTGGGCCTATGGCCGCTCCGGCCGGTGCATTGACGTACCTTATCTGGGCAAGGGCAAGCTGCCCAACGGGGTACGTACCTACCCCTGCCGCGCACAGAACGGCATGATCTTTGTTTTTCCCGGCGACCCGGAAAAAGCCGATAGCGTGCCCTTGGCCCCGCAGTTGGCAAGGGCGGATAGCCCCGCCTACAAAACCCGCTATTTTGGCCGCACCGTTGGCTGCCACTACAGCTTCATGCATGAAAACCTGATGGATATGAACCACCAGTTCATGCACTCCAAACAGATGGGGCAGATGAAGCCCCGCTTTCTGGGCCAGAAGCGCGAGGCCGGACTGGTGGAGGCCCGCTACAGCTTTGCCCGCACGGGGGGCAAGCAGCCCTATGGCGAAGCCCTGATTTTTGGCGAGCGGCGCGATGCATCGGACAAGTTCCAGCACCGGGATGTCATGACCATCCGCACCGAATACCCCTACCAGACCCTGCGTATCCAAACCGGGGATGAAGACCCGGTCATGGACCTGTGGATTGTGTACACCCCCCAGAGTGCGGATGAACTGACCAACCGGACCTTTGGCCTGCTCTCGGTCAAACGCCCAAAAATTCCCGGTATTCTGGACATGGCATGGCCCCTGCTTGTGGCCTTTACCGAACGGATTTTTGCCGAGGACCGCGAAATTGTGGAACTGGAGCAACAGGCATGGCGCGACTTGGGCGGGGACCATAACGTGGAGGTCTTCCCCGTTATCAACGCGCTAAGGGCGTTGCTGGTTGAGTGTGGTATTTCTCCGGCCAGCGGATCTCATGCCTGATACCGGACCCCTGTTACTGGATGCAGGGCCGTGCCGCCTGCGCCCGCTGTGCCCTGATGATGCAACAACCCTGCACCACCTTGTTAACGACTGGGAGGTGGTGCGTATGCTCAGCCGCCTGCCCTTTCCCTACCCGCGCGACCTTGCCGATAGCTGGATAGCCTCCACCTGCGACATGCATGCACGCGGGGAGGGCTACCACTTTGCCATAACCACGCCAGATGGGGCCTTTATGGGCTGCATTGGTGTGCGTATTCACACCCTGCCGCAGGTGGGGCGGGTTGGCATACTGGGCTACTGGGTTGGCCGCCCCTACTGGGGGCAGGGCATTGCCACCCACGCCGCCACCCGCATGGCGCGCTGGGCACTTGCCCATCTGGACATTACCGCCCTGCGCGCAACAGCGGCACAGGACAACCCCGCCTCCATTCGCGTGCTTGAACACGCAGGCTTCCGCCATTGCGGCACCGACCGGCAGATGTTTACAGCCCGTGGAACAGACCTGCCCGTTGCCATGATGGAAGCCAACCGGAGTGATCTGGACATGAGCACAACCACCCCCGCCACACAGCAGGCCCCCCGCAAGCTGGTGTTGGTGTCCGCCGCAGCACTCATAGACGGGCACGGCCATATCCTGCTTGCACGCAGGCCAGAGGGCAAAAGCATGGCCGGGCTATGGGAATTTCCCGGCGGCAAGGTAGAGCCGGGCGAAACACCAGAGGCTGCCCTTGTGCGCGAACTCAACGAGGAACTGGGGCTGGACATGTCGCGCGCATGCCTTGCCCCCTTTACCTTTGCCTCGCACGCCTATGCGGGCTTTGACCTGCTGATGCCCCTGTATATCTGCCGCCGCTGGCAGGGCACCCCCACCCCGCGTGAAGGGCAGAAACTGGCATGGGTTGCGCCAGCCGACCTGCGCAACTACGCCATGCCGGAGGCGGACCTGCCGTTTATTCCCCTGCTGCAAGCCCTGCTCTAGGCAAAAACCACAGATCAGGTTTGTGGAATAATGGCCCGAACCCCCTAAAATACATTCTTGACGAATGATAAGGAGCGGGACTAACCAGAACGACAGAAGGTTTGCACCCCAAACCCTTCCCTCGTGATTTGTTAGGCCGGCTTGCGGCGAGGTAAAAGAAACGCGCTAA
>JBDNSL010000126.1:0-5374 GCA_047719095.1 Acetobacter sp. | reverse complement strand
GCCCCAACAGTATGCCCCCACTCCGGCCAGCGCCACAACTGGCAACCTGCCCCCACGCCCCACCCCCGCAACTGGTGGGGCAACCATGCCCACCAGCGTGGGCGAGTCCGTAGCCCTTGCCCAACAGGTGGCAGCACAGGCTGCCACACCCGATGCGCTGCGCTGCGCCATGGACACGTTTGACGCATGCTCCCTACGCGGTACGGCCATGCATACACTCATGCCCTCCGGTCCGCTCAACGCCCCGCTCATGCTGGTGGGCGAGGCCCCCGACGCGGACGAGGACCGGAGCGGTCAGGTTTTTTCGGGCCTGTGCGGCACCTTGTTAGATGCATTACTGGCCCCACTCCCCCTTGAGCGCGACCAGCTGGCCCTGACCACCGCCCTGCCGTGGCGCCCCCCCGGTGGCCGCCCCCCCTCGGATGCGGAACAGCGGATCTGCCTGCCTTTTCTCCAACGCGCGATAGCCCTGTATGCCCCCCGCCGTCTTGTGCTGTGCGGCCGCCTGCCCGCCACCATGCTGCTGGGCAAAGACACCCCCGCCGGACGGCGCGAATGGGCAACGCTGGACCTGCCCGGCCTTGGGGCCATACCCGTTGTGGCCATGCGCCACCCGCTCCAGCTCCGCGCCTCCCCCACCGCCCGGCGGGAGATATGGCAGACGTTGATGATGGTGATGAAAACACTGCGTGACACGCCCTAAAGCAACCATGGGCGCGGCTGTAATATCCCCATACCCGTCACAAAGAATTACAGCATGAAATAACGCCAGATACCTTTGAAAAACAAAGAATTCCATAAGCGACAACCGGCGCGTTACGCCAAAGCGCGCAATGGTTTCTCAAACACGTGGACCAATGTTTACACAGAGTAAACTTGCTTTTTGCGCGCAAAACGCCTAGACCCCGCCAGCCATGCGAGCGATAGGTCAAATTCCTCATCAGATCGCGGCAAAAGCCTTTTTGGCTGGAGCCGCTCTTTTGGCCAGCGCTTCCGTCAGCACGACGAGAGCCCATGCCAGTTCCCCGGACCACGGGGTGGAACCGCACAGTGAAGAGCTGGCGATGGTTCTGCCGCGCCGGGCTTTTCCGGAAGGCGATGATCTTGTTCTACCCAGACCACTGCCGCAGGATGTAGCAACCAACATCCGCGCCATTTTCCGCCTCCAGCGCATGGGGGCGTTTGCCGAGGCGATCAACAGCACCACCCACCTGACCGACTCACTGCTGCTCGGCGAGGTGGAGGCAGACCGCTACCTCAACCCAAGCTACCACCCCAGTGCGACCGAACTGCGCAACTGGCTCAAGCAATACACCTCCTATGCGGATGCACCGGCGGTGTGGGCACGCCTTGCGGCCCTGCCCGAGCGGGGCGGCCCCATGCCTGTGGCCCCCACCACCGAGCATCTGGCCCCTGCCCACGCAGCCCTTGCGGCCGGCCCCTTGCAGGAGTTCACCCGTAACCCCCTGCTTGACCGCACCTTGCGTGAACGCACGAATGCGGGGCTGAAGGGCGTACACAGCGCTCTGCACCTGATAAGCGTGACACCGGGCATGACCCCCGCCTACGCGGCCCAGTTACAGGCCGAGACGGCACAGGCCATGCTGGCAGCGGGCGAGACAGACCTTGCTCTGGACATAAGCCGCACGGCAGACAGCGTATCCCACGGGCGCAACGCGCTTGCGGGCTATATTGCCGGGCTGGCCCTGTGGCAGAAGCAGGCTTACAGCGAGGCGACCGTGTTTTTTGAACACGCCTCCCACGCCCCACGCGCCACACCGGAAATGCGGGCCGCAAACGCCTTCTGGGCCGCCCGCACGTACGAAAAAGCCAATAATGCCCATAGCCAGCACCTATGGCTCCAGCATGCCGCCACCTTCCCACGCACGTTTTACGGGCTGTTGGCCAACACCATGCTGCGCAACGGCGGCACCCCGCACAAGCTGAGCGAGCGCCACGGCCTTGCAAGCTTTGCCCCGCTGGAAAGTGCTGGCGCCACCACTGCCCAGAGTGCGGCCTCCGCCCCGGTTCTGACAGAAATTGATATCGAGGCCGTGGGCAATACCGAGGTTGGCCGCCGCGTGTTTGCCCTGATTCAGGTCGGGGAGCGCGACATAGCCGAAAACGCCATGCGCCGTGCATGGCCCAGCCTGCATGACGTCACTCTGGCCCGCTCCTTCCAACTGGTGGCCGATGCCGCCGGGCTGCACGACCTTGCGCGCGAAATGGCGGATTCCCTGCAAAGTCAGGCCACCACCGCGCAAAACATGGACGACGCCCCCCTGCCCCAGCTGCGCCCACGCAACGGCTTTACCATGGACCCCGCACTGGTTTACGCGCTGGCCCGGGTGGAATCCAACTTTGACGCCCACGCCGTATCGGGTGCTGGCGCACACGGGCTGATGCAGATCCGCCCCATAACGGCAGACTTTGTCACCAGCGCCTCCGCTGCATCCCCCAACCACCACTTTGAACACACGGCCTCGGCCCTGCATGACCCCAGCGTGAACCTCGAAATCGGGCAGCGTTACGTGCAGTATCTGGCCAAGCTGACCCAACAGGCCAACCATACCGAAGCCCGCGGGGGGGACATTATCCGCCTGCTGGCCAGCTACAACGCAGGCCCCAACGCACTGGCGCACTGGGAAAATCTGGCTGCCTCCTCCGACGACCCACTCCTGTTCATGGAGCTGCTACCCAATCAGGAAACCCGGAACTACGTCCACCGGACCCTGACCTACCTGTGGCGCTACGCCGCCAAGATGAAGCTGCCAGCCCCGTCCCTGAGCGCTCTGGCGCACGGCACATGGCCCGACTTTGCGGATGAGACCGCTCTGGCCAGCACCCTGCACTAACCCACGCAGCCAGCACTCCCTGCCCTCCCCCGCCACACCCGGGCGGGACAAGGGGCACAGGCACAGGCACGCGCCATCTGGCACAAACATCCGTTCCATAACAAAGGGGCGCAGACCAATGTCTGCGCCCCTTTGTTATACTCTCAGCCCTTTTGTCTTTAATCGCGTTGGCCTGCCGGGCCGGGGCCAACCCTGTTGCCCCACCAGCCCCGCTGCCCATACCTGCCTGCACCTGCGCCCAAACCTGTGGGCGGCTGTTACGCGGGCGGGCGGGGGCCATTCCGCATGCCCGTCCCGCTCTTGTTAGCGGGCCTAGGCTTGTGCCACGGACCTTGCCCATCCGTTTTACTGCTGCTCTGCGTGTATCAGTGGCCCTGCGTGCCTACCCCTGCGTGCTTGTCCCTGCCCGCATAATGGCGGGCGGGAACGCCTTGTTCAGTTCTCTGCCAGCGCCTGACGGCTGGCGCGCACACGGGCTACGCGGCGGCCTTCTACCTCCAGCACCTCAAACAGCCAGCCATCATAGGCCACCTTGTCACCCGCTGCGGGCACACGCCGCAACAGGGCCAGCAGCAGGCCACCCAGCGTGTGGTAGCTGCCTTCCTCCGGTAGCGAGCGCAGGCCCAGCATGTCCTTGATCTCATCTACCGAGGCCGTGCCTTCTAGGGCAATCACCGCATCTGGCGCGGGCACGTTGGCTGCATGGTGGCTGGACTGGGGCTGCTCGTGCGAGGTTTCGCCTACAATGGCGTCAAACAGGTCGGCCGGGGTCACAACGCCTTCAAACGCGCCGTATTCGTCCAGCACAAAGGCCATGCCCAGGCTTATGCTGCGCATGCGCTCCAGCATATCCAGTGCGGAAATGCTGTCTGGCACCACAACCATGGGGCGCATACCCGCCTCTATGGAGACAGGCATGCCCTCCAGCACCCGGTCCAGCATGTCCTTGGCCAGAATAACGCCGACCGGGTTATCCACCCCGCCCTCGCACACCACAATACGGGCGTAGCTGGTCTGCTTGAGCACCTGCACCAGTGCCTCGCGCCCGGCATGGCGGTCTATCCAGCACAGTTCGTTCCTTGGCGTCATAATGGCCCGCACGGGCCGGTCCGCCAGCCGCAGGAGCCGCTCGATCATGCTGCGCTCCTCGTGCTCCAGCACGCCCAGACGGGCACCCTCGGCAATGTAGGCCTTCAGTTCCTCTTCCGTCAGGTTCTGGTTGACCGCATCACTCGCCCCCATCAGGCGCAACACCATGTTGGAGGAGGCACGCAGGAGCATGACCACAGGGCCGGTGACACGGGCCAGTGCTTCCAGCGGCATGGCCAGCCGGGCGGCCATTTTTTCTGGCTCCCGCAGGGCAAGCTGCTTGGGCACCAGTTCGCCCAGCACCAGCATGATGGTGGTGATGAACACCACAACCACGGTCATGGACAACTGCGGCGCAAAGGGTTTGAGAATGGCAAAGCGTTCGAGAATGGGGGTCAGATGCGCCTCAATCTGCACCCCGCCAAACGTGCCTTCCAAAATGGAAACCAGCGTCATGCCCACCTGCACCGTGGGCAGAAAAATCTGCGGGTCTTCGGCCAGCCGCATGGCCCGGTCCGCACCGCGCACCCCGCTTTCCTGCAACTGCGCCAGACGCGGCTTACGCACGGAAATAAGGGCCAGTTCGCCCATGGCGAATACGGCGTTGAGGAAAACCAGAAAGAAAATAACAAGAATGGAAAGTGCCATGGGGAAAACCAACACGCCTTTTGCTGTAGCGGGCTTTGCGCAACAAAAGCCCCGCCGCACACGATAGGGGATGATCCGGCGCGAGACCAGCGCCGAACATGCGACCCACCCTACCGGCCATGTCCATGCGGGGAGTGTATGCCTGCCCATCGGATAAAGCGGACCAAATCGGTATTCTTTTTGCGGCGGGCACAAAAAAACGGCCCCCGAAGGAGCCGTTTCTTGTCACGCATAACCGATTCGCCCAAGGGCGTATCAGTCTGCGGCAGTGCTCTGGGCCGGAGCTTCGGCCTGTGCTGGCGCGTCGTTCGCACCTTCGGTCCGCACAACCTTCACACGCGGCGCCTTGGCGGGCTTACGTGCGGCAATAACTTCCATCTGCTCTTCCACCTGCTTGGAAAAGACGTACTGGGCAGGGCGCTGGTTGGCCAGCGAGATTTCCGGCACCATCGGCTTTTCGGTTTCAGGCCCCATCAGCGCGACCTTGGCAATGTGCCAGGGGCGGCGGACGGCATCCATCACAGCAGTGGATTCATAGCCGGAGTGGACCATGCAGTCGGCGCATTTTTCGTAGTTGCCGGTGCCGTAGTCATCCCACTTTGTGTCGTCCATCAGCTCACGGAAGGACTTGGCGTAGCCTTCGCCCAGCAGGTAGCACGGGCGCTGCCAGCCAAACACGTTACGCAGCGGCTTGCCCCACGGCGTGCAGTGATACTGCTCGTTCCCCGCAAGGAAGTTGAGGAAGAGCGGAGACTGCGTAAACCGCCACTTCTTGCCCTTGC
>JBDNSL010000125.1:4301-5662 GCA_047719095.1 Acetobacter sp. | reverse complement strand
ACCCACCCACCCGCTGCAGGCGGAGGAGGGAGAGGCCGACCTGACCACCCATGTGGACTTTACTGCCCTGCTCGCCGTGGCCCGCAAGGCGGAAGTACCAACCTACGGGACCGAAAATCAGGGCGACTTTTTGCAACATCTGGGGCTGACACAACGCACCGAGCAACTGGCAAGCAACGCCACACCGCAGGATGCAGCCATGCTGCGCTCGGCGGCAAACCGGCTGGCCGCACCGGATAAAATGGGGCATCTGTTCAAGGTCATAGCCTTGACCTCACCCACCCTGCCCGTCCCCCCCGGCTTTACGAAAGGTCCGATTGCATGACCTGCCCCCCCTCAGCGCCGTTTGGCCTGTCACCCCTGACCAGCCCGTTGCTGGGGCAGGCCCGACATGGCTTTTTTACCCGCGAGGGGGGTGTATCCACCGGCCCGTATGCAAGCCTGAACTGCTCCACCCGCTCGGGGGATACGCCAGAAAATCTGGCCGAAAACCGTGCGCGTGTCGCCCGCCACATGGGTGTGCAGGCAGGGGGGCTGCTGGGGGTCACACAAGTACATGGTCCAGCCGTTATAACCGCCACCACCCCTTGGGCTGCCGGAAGTGGCGGGGAGGCAGATGCGCTGGTCACCAGCAACCCCGATCTGGCTATTGGCGTTATTACGGCAGATTGTGCCCCGGTTCTGTTCTGCAACACGCAGGGCACAGTTGTGGGTGCAGCCCATGCTGGCTGGCGCGGCGCACTGAGCGGTGTGCTGGAAGCCACAATAGAGGCCATGCTGGCCCTTGGTGCTACGCGCGATAGCCTGAATGCAGTCGTCGGCCCCTGCATTGCGCAGGAAAGCTATGAAACGGCCGAGGACATGCACGCAACCATTACCGAAGCCGACCGGCAGGCCGCCCGTTTTTTTGCCCCCGGCACGCGGGCGGGCCACTACCAGTTTGATCTGGCTGGATGGTGCGTTTTTCGCCTGCAACGCGCGGGCCTTAAACACGCAGCAGCTCTAGGCGTGGACACCTTAAAGGACGAGGCGCGGTTTTTCAGCCACAGGCGACGTACTCTTGCGGGTGGTGGCCACATTGGACACCAGATTTCCGCCATTGCCACGGGACCGCGCCTTTCATGACCAAATGCTACCAGACATCTTTACGCCTTGCCCTGCCCTGCTCTGCCCTGCTGCTGCTCAGCGGATGTCTGGACGTCCCCCACCCCTTTGCACACTCGGGCAAAAACGGGCCGGGGCTTGCGGCCAATGCCCCCCCGTCCCGGCTGGATGTGCCCACCCCCCCCAAAGCCCATGTGTAATGCCCCCCCGCCCCCCCGTGGGCCCCTGATTGTGCCCACGGACATAGCCACCCAACA
>JBDNSL010000125.1:0-4291 GCA_047719095.1 Acetobacter sp. | reverse complement strand
CTATACTCTATTGCGACCAGGGTGATCTACATCTATTTAGTCGTGGGGTGGGTCTTATGTGTTTAAGGTGCCCACCCCGCCCAATGCCCTTCTGTCTGACGCCAACGCCAGCCTGTGGGCCAAGGATGTGGCACAGGAACTGCTCCAGCAGACCATTCCCGCCATAGCCCAACCCACGCGCAAGGGGGACTGGTGGCTGAACATGCAGGCCGAACTGCGCAATGGGCAGGTGGTGCCGGTCTATACAGTCATGACCCCGCAAAACACGGTCCGGGCCACGCAGGAAGGCCAGCCAGTACCCGTGGAGCAATGGTCTGCGGGGGATGGACCATTTTTTACACTGGTCGCACAGGATGCGGCCAACCGTATTGCGGCAGCCCTGACGGGTATTCAGGCCGATGATATGGAAAAAGACCCGCATAGCCTCAAACACCGTGCGGCAAAGGTGTATTTTACCGGTGTTAGCGGCGCTCCGGGGGATGGCAACACATCTCTAGCGCAGGCCTTTACAGCTGCCTTCCGCGATAGCGAAGATACAATCCAGAACACGCCCAAAAATGCCGACTTTACCGTAACCACTACCGTAAAGCTGACCCCTGGCCCCGAAGGCACAACCGGCCACCCCCAGCAACATATTGAAATTGTCTGGCGTGTCGTAGATGCCAGCGCCAAGGAAGCCGGAGCCGCAACACAGCTCCACGACATAGATGCCCACTCGCTTGACCAGTATTGGGGAGATGTGGCCGTGGCGGCAGCACAGGAAGCCGCAGCGGCAACCAAGCAGATTATTGACCGCTATTCCGGCCGGGACAACGCACCCCTTGCAGCCCCCGGCACCTCCGCACAGAAAGCACCACCCCCGGCACAACCCGCACCCGCAGGCTGACAGCCTGCCCTACTCCGCAACCACGCCCCATAGCAGGGGTATACGCCCGCTCAGGGCTGTGACTGGGGAGAAATAACAACACACCCGCTTAGCCTACGGCATGCCCCCACCGCATCGGTATGGGACAGGTTGGTCAGGCGGGCGCGGTACAAATGCCCTTTTTTGGCCTGTACCACCGCAATCTGCACGCGTGCGCCAGACAGGGCGGTGTTCTGGTGCTGCGCCCGCCCAGATGCCTGCTGCGCCAGTGCTGCGGAACCAAAAGCCCCAACCTGAATGGCCCAGTTTCTGGTATCCGCCCCCCGTACCTTTTTGCTCAGCAAGGGCACAGGCGCTGCATGGGCGCTTGAAAAAAGCTGTAAATTGCCACCAGCCCGCCCCGTGGCCACCCCCACTCTGGCGGGTTCGGGTGTCTGCACGGATTCGGCCAGCGGGACAGATGTGTCAGCCGCATCGTCTGCTGCTTGTGCAACCTGCACAGCCGAATCCTGCGTTGTCGCCTCTGGCGCGGTCTGGGCACCCGCACCAAGCCGTTTGGCCCATATAGCGCGTACATCTGCCGGGCTTTCCGTCAGCCCATCCACCTTTGTTTTACGTGAAACAGGGTGCCAGTCCTGCCCGTACCCCGCGGAGGAGGCCGAACTTGCATCCGCACCATCATCACCTATGGCGTCCGCCACCTGCACGGGTTGCATGCTCCCCTGCTGCCTGCCCGACCATGCCGCCCGAACAGCGCTTATCCCACCTTGTGTGCGATAGGGTGCCCCGCCGACCGCACTTTTTGTAAACGAATCATGGCTGGCAACCTGCATGTCGGCCTGAGAGCGGTTAAGGGGCGAAATACCCACAATACGCCGCCCGATGGAGGCCACGTAGTTCCGCGTCTCACGCGGGAGGGTGCGGTTGCGGGTTATAAAGTCCTCCAGACGGCCCGGCCCTGCGTTATACGCCGCTAGAAAACCCGGGGAGCCATACACATCATACAACTGCCGCAAATACGCTGTGCCCGCCATGATGTTATCGTGCGGTTCGTAGGCATCTCCACCCAGATTATAGGCCGCGCGCATTTCATCATACGTGGGGGGCATAAGCTGCATCAGCCCCATGGCACCGGGGCCAGATGTCACCAGTTGGCCATCATGGAACAGCTTGCCACCAGATTCCTGCTGGATAACAGCGCGCACCCATTCCTCTGGCACATCAAAGCGTTTGGAGGCTTCACGGATATAGGGGCCCCACGGGTCTTCCGCCGGGCCGGGAGGTGCGTAGTAGGAGCGGGCATGCGCGCGGTAAAATTCGGCTTCCTGCGCTATGGGCACATCCGAGTCACTCCCACCGGGCTGGTTGGCGCAGGCTGCCAGCACGGCCAGAAGCCCTAATGCCAACACGCCCTTTAATGCACGGGCCTTACGGGAGGGCTGAGTGGGGGCACAACAGTCTTGCATCGGGGGAAGGGCCTGTCTGCCTGTCATGCTGTCCAATCCATCCTTGCCAAGGCACAGAAAATTCGGCCCGATCCATGCCAAGCCCTGCATAACCTAGCCCGAAAATACGGCTACGTATTTATACAGACCCTACCCTACATGCAAGAAAACGCTCGACCGGAACGGCTGACACCTCAGAGTAAAACCATGCGCGCAAAGCTGAAAGCCTGATAGTGGATAACAACCCAATATGGCGGTTACTCCCTACAACCTTGCTCCATACTGCACAGAGCACACATTGCCTACATTTTTAAAAATGAGACCTGTAATCGCTCATGAACTTTTGTCGATGCCAGACGTAAACCCAATTTTGATAATGTCTTGGAAAAAGTACAGCCAAACAAGCATGGCAGATAACGGGAAAAATATTCTCGTTTCCATAACCAATCCAGATACAAAGCTAGTACCCAAATACACCCCAACCACAATCCATAGAGAAATGAATTTACGGCCAAAGCTTTTTCTAAATTCATATACTTTGAAACAAAATACAATATAGAATAAATATATTAAAATAGGAAAAATACCAAATCCATTAGAATAAATATCCATATCAGAAAAATTTATTTTCATATTGATGAAATTGGCCATTCCGCCATGCTGCAAATCTAATCCGATACCTTCTATTGTGGAGTATTTAAATAAAATATTCCTTGTTATATAAGTATACGAAAAAACAATAATAACCATGAAAATTGAATTTATTGCTATCTTTCTATTTTTCAATGCCATCAATGATTGTTTTCTAAAATCAACAAAACATGTAAGCAATGCAATGGGAACGAATATCGCTGTTTCTTTATTTAGCATCCACACAAGGCACAGAACCCAATAATGAAAAATAGTTCTGTCATTCTTGCCGACCATAAAAAATAGGAAATAGAAAAATAAATATTCAACAAAATCCCACGGATACCATATCATGCAGGAGCATATAAAAAACCAAAAATTTACAAATAAAAATACAACGAACTTTTCAATACTATTTTTATTTTCAAGAGTTACATATATAAAAACATTTATTAGAAAAAACGATATTATCAAAAATGTACGGAGCACATATTTATAGTCAGAAGAACTGTATAGATGAAGGAATTTTGACAAAATATCGACAAAAAAAGTCGAAAGAATTCTATTTTGGAATGCCCTCCAATGCGTATAACCTTCCAGAAGATGTTGTGTAGCTGAAATTGTAATGTCTATATTGTTCATACTATAAAATTTTATGGCTTCATACCTACTGAATAATGCCATTGAAATTAGTATAAATGTGAAATTTATATAATTATTTTTAAAAAAACACATAAAACTACCCACAGCAGCATAATAGAACACGGCACAATTTTGCAAATTACAATAGAATCTGCATTTCAAGTGTCATACTATAAATAGTGCCCTGAGAGCCTTTCAATTTTAGCCAACGAGCTATCCGCAAGACTGACACACCGCAAATCAAGCTTTTTTTATGAAACCACACTCGTCCACTTCGCCAAATACAGGTCCCGCACACAGGCATAACCCGCAGGCACGCACGGTGTTTTCCGGGGCAAGCAAAGCTTTACCGCCCCCCCATCCCGGAAAACTCGGTCTTACAAAAAGCGGATAAGCTTGAGCAAAAACCACGTGCCCATCATGATAAGAAAGCACAGGCCACCCGCATCGACCGTGCCCCATGTTCCATTTGTTAAGAACATGCCGCCGGTGTTCATACCAAAAAAGCCGGTAACCAACGTTGCAGGCAGCATAAGAATGGTGCCCACGGTCAGAATATACAGCCGCCGGTTGGTTTCTTCCGCCTGATTGGAGGTCAGTTCGTCCTGCATGGACCGTGCCCTGTCCTGTAGGGCCAGAAGGTCATCGAGGGCCGCATGAACCTGCCGGTGCGAGCGGTCCTTCAGATCATCCTCGGCCCATTCGGGCA
>JBDNSL010000124.1:0-5667 GCA_047719095.1 Acetobacter sp. | reverse complement strand
AGGTGATGGAGATGGACAACCCCATATCCAGAATAAAGGTGGGCAGCGGCAGGATAAGGATGGACAGCAGCCCGACCACGCCCAGTGCCAGCCCGATATCCGTCCCCGGTAAGGCCGCGCGCCATGGCAGGGCTTTCCAGCCGCCATTACGCAGGGTGCCCGCAGCGTTTGTTAGCAGGCGCGAGCCAGATACCAGCCTTGCGCGTGCGGCCTCAGTCCTGTCCGCCAGTTTGCCAGCAGCGGCTTTTTTAACCGAGTTGCCATCGGCAGTATCCAAGAACCACGTTTCCTTTTGTGTTTTTAGCGGCACGGTCTATGGCGGATTCCGTGACGATCCATCCTGCTGCAAACCATGACAGACCGCGCCTTTAAGGCCCATGTCCGTGCTGTGCAAGTACAGTTATCATCAAGTGCAATTCAAGGCCAGAAAAGCTTCAGCCAATGCGCGCCCAGCCCTGCCGGGGGTGTGGGGGAGGGCCACAGGTTGAGGCTGGTTAAGTCGGGTTGGTGTGGTAAGGTCAGCGCAGAGAAATTAGTACAGAAAACTGTAAGTCAGGGATGCAAATAAGGCGATATGAAAGCGACATGGGAGCCTGAAAAGGCTAATATGCAACAGCTTCTGGCAAAAAAAGAGGCCGTTTTGCAAAACCCTACTCCGGCCAGTGTAGGTGAGTTGTGCATCCAGCTTTGCACAGGAACCTTACCGCGCGACGGTGTTGCTCTTGCGCTGGAAATGGTGCGGCGTGAGCCGGATAACGCTCAGTATCTGCTGATTGCGGCGTTTATTTTAACAAACCATGTGTTCCGTTACGATATTGCCGTGGCGCTGCTGCGTAAACTGGTGCTGATCGAGCCTGATAACCCCGTTATTAAAACCATGTTGGCTCAGGCCCTGATCGTTAACGAGGATATGGCCGGGGGGACGGCCCTTTTTTCTGAAATTATCAGACTGTATCCCAGTCAGCGCGTGCAGGTATCCCTCCAGATTGCCCAGACCTTTCTAAGGATAGGCTACCCGGCCGAGGCGTTGAAGATCCTCTTGTTTGTGGTGGAAAAAGACCCTTCCAACATTACGTTGCTGAACATGCTGGGGTGTGCAATGGGCTGCCTCAACCGCTCCGAGGACGCAGTTGTCTGGTACGAGCATGCATGGCGGCTTGCCCCCAATGATGCGGCTATTCTGCTGGGTTATTCCATTGTGCTGCTCAAAGCTGGCCATTACGAACAGGGGTGGAAGCTTTTTGCACAAAGGCAGTGCAAGCTCACCTCCGTTACCAAATGGTTTGCCCAGTTCGCGCAGTTGCAACCTGACGATGCGATCGCAGGCAAAACGGTGGTCCTGTATCAGGAGCAGGGGTTGGGGGACACTATACAGTTCATCCGCTTTGCGTCTGTGCTGGTTGCCAAAGGTGCGCGGGTGACTGTGGCTGTGGGGGATGAGCTTGTTCGCCTTTTGAGCGCGTCTTTCCCTGATCTGGAAGTGCGCGACATCACGCGCTTTGCTCTGAACGAGGTGTTTGACTACTGTCTGCCCATTCCCACGCTTCCCTATGTGACTCATATGAAGACCGAGGCAGACATTCCCGGCACAGTGCCGTACCTGCGTGCGGACCCGAAGGATGTGGCACGGTTTGCAGCATTACTGCCCGCCGGTGGCCCACGTATTGGTTTGGTCTGGTCGGGGGGGAGGCGTTATTCGGCGGATGATGTCATGGCCGACCAACTGCGCTCCACAACGCTGTCCGTTATGGGCGGAGTGCTGACCCCGGTGGATGCAATACTGGTCAACCTGCAGTTTGGTGAGCCGCGCGATGATATCAAAACATGGGAAGGCCAGCCGCTGTGCGACCCCATGGACCATGTGCATGATATGGCGGACACTGTCGGGCTGATTGCAAATCTGGATCTGGTGATTTCGGTTGATACTGCGGTCCTGCATCTGGCGGGTGCAATGGGCAAACCTGTATGGATGCTCAGCCGCAAGGATGCATGTTGGCGGTGGGGAGATAGCAAGGAAACATCCGCCTGGTACCCCACATTGCGGATTTTTCGCCCACAGGAACGGTCTTTTGTGCCCACGCTGGAGCAAATGGCGCAGGCCCTGCAGGCGTGGGTGACCGCATGGCACGCAGCGCATCCGTCCACGCCCACAAGGCCTGCTCTGGCCCCTGAGTGACAGGCCCGTCTACGGTCGCAAATAGTCAAGAATGATGATGGATACTCATATGCAACAGCCTGCAGACGCGCCTCCTATAAGATTGCCCAAGGGCATGACCGTGGAAGGGATATGGGAGGCCCGGCAGGCGCTTTTGCAAAACCCCAGCCCGGAGGGGCTGGTTGGTCTGGCACAGCAGATTTTTGCCGTGCAGCAGTATGTTGCGGGTGAACGCCTTGTTATTGATATTTTGGCCGCACATCAGGACAACCTGCCCTTGCTGCTGGCTGGTGTGGACCTGCTGTCAACCTATACGACACGCTATGACCTTGTGGTGGCTCTTTTGTCCAAAGTGCTGGCTGCCCTGCCGCAGATGAGCGAACTCAAGGTGTTTTTGGCTTCGGCTCTGGTGGCTAAGGGGGATGTTGCTCTGGGGATGCGTGTTTTTGCCGATATCATGCAAAACCACCCCCAGCACGAACTCCCCGCATGTGAGTATCTTGTGGCTGCCCTGCTCGAGGCAGGCTATGCGCGGGAGGGGTATGCTGTGCTTGAGGCATGGTTCCGCGATGCCAAGCCGGTTAACGCAGCTCTGCTGATCAATATGGGCTGCGTGCTCCAGCGCATGAACCGTTCGGAGGAGGCGCTGGTATGGTACAGAAAAGCGCTCGAACGGGAACCCGAAAATGGCAATGCCATCATCGGCTATGCTCTGACCCTGCTCAAAGCCGGACATTTTGCCGAGGGTGCTGCCTATTTTTCCCAGCGTGATGGATTGGTGCAAGATACGTTCAGTTGGTATCTGGCTCTGCCACGCTTGCGAAAAGGCGATCCCCTGCAGGGCCGCAAGATCATTCTTTATCAGGAGCAGGGGTTGGGGGATGCACTTCAGTTTGTGCGCTACCTGCCTGAAATGGAGGCTCATGGGGCAGAGGTGACCCTTGTGGTCTCCCCGCCTCTTATCCGACTGTTTTCACAGTGTTTTCCTAATGTTCGGGTGGTCAGAGATGACCAGTTGGCACCGCAGGATGCGTATGACGCCATTCTTCCCTTGCCCGACCTGCCTTTTGTCATGGGTCTGGAAGTGTTGGCCGACATTCCCAGTACCGTGCCCTACCTCCATGCTGATAGTGCAGACATTGCGCGCTTTGCCGCCCAATTGCCTGCGGCCCGCCCGCGTATTGGTTTTGTATGGTCGGGGAGCAGGCGCACAAAAGCGTCTGATGTGCAGACCGACCAGCGCCGCTCCACAACGGCTGAACCCATGCTTAAAGCACTTACCCCGGTCGCGGCCGCACTGGTTAACCTGCAACTGGGTGAACGGCGGGCAGATCTTGCGGCATGGCAGGGCCAGCCCGTGTACGACCCCATGGGGGAGGTGGCGGATATGGCCGACACCGCAGCCCTGATTGAAAGTCTGGATCTGGTGATTTCGGTTGATACCTCAATCGTGCATCTGGCGGGCGCTCTGGGTAAACCCGTGTGGATGCTCAGCCGGTGGGATGGGTGCTGGCGGTGGGGTGATGCGGGGGAGACATCCGCTTGGTACCCCACAATGCGTATTTTTCGCGCGCAGGAGCGTTCGTTCGCGCCGGTACTGGAGCAGATGGGGGCAGCTTTGCAGGCATGGGTGGCCACATGGCGGCCGGGCAAAGGCGCGCTGGACTAGGCTTGTAGCTTGTCCGCCGTGTTGTGTGCGTTACGCACCAGCCAGCCAGTGCTTACTCGCCCATGCGCGATGCCACGCGCTGGGTGCTGGCGCGCGCCACGGGGCTTGCACGGTAGGAAGCCAGTGAGCGCCCCCGCATGCCACTCCCCCGGCCATTGCCCACAGGCCCCGGCTCCACAAAGCTGTGCATGCCCTGAAATGGGTGGAACACCTTGGGGTGGGAAATCTGGGGTGCGCCATCTGGGCCTGTGCCCATGCTGGCTTCGGCCACCATCATGGGTGGGTGGCGGACGGAGGGGTTTACAGGGTGGGGGAACACCTGCGCGGCAACCGGGGGTTTGGGCAGGGGTTGTGGCCCATCCCGCCCGTCCTGCGGTACGGCCCATGCCTCGAGCACTTTCCACTGGTAGGGGGTGCCTATGCCGGGTGTCTGGGAGTGGTAGGCCGCGGCAGCACGGGGCCAGCTCCCCATTTTTTCGTACATCTGGAGCAAAAAGCTGCCTGCGTACATGGCGTTGCGCGCCGGGTCGAACGCCTGATCGAGCGAGGGGAACGCCTCGGGGTGCTGCTGGAGGTTGACCTGCATGCACCCCACGTCAATGGACATAACGCCACGTTGGCGAAAGTCCTGCACGGCGGCTATGGCCTCGGCCCGGCTGTTATAGTGGTAGCCAACGCCTGCGGCGTTAATGGTCCATGGCCATGCGGAAACCGTGCCATCGGAGTCGGTCTTGCCACTTTCCACCCGGCCCATGGCGGAAAGGAACCCGTCGGGAATATGCAGGCTGCGCTCGGCCTGCCCCATGGCCTCCGTACACAGCCCCGCCTCGGCGGAGTGGGCGCTGGCCCGCGTTGCACCCAACGTGGCATGGGCCGCACCTGCAAGGAATGCAGCGCTCAGGAGCCAGCGGGCGGGCAGGGGGCGGGTGCGCGGTGGGGTCATACGGGTGTTGGGCGGGCGCTGGGTCGGGGTTTGCCCGAACGGCGGCTTGCCTATCTCCTTGGCTGTTGTTGGCGCTTGGCAGCTATGGAAAACAACAAGGGGCTGGGCGCAGGTAACGGCGGTCCTGCCCGGGTGCTCTTTACACGGCTGTATTACCCCTGCACCGATCGTGCAAGGATTCATGTCGGTTTTATTCTGCCATACCAAGTCTGGCCAAAGTACGGCACGGGCTTTGTGGTGCGCGGGTTTTTGCCCAAACCCCCATGCCTTGCCAGAGTAATGTCATGATTTTGCATGATCTTTGGCATGGTCGGGCTGGTGAGGGCCTGCGGCCTTGGGGGTATGGGGGCGCGCACATGGGCAAAAAAGGCTTTTGGGCATGGGCCGTGGCGGGTTACATGGGCATTGAATGTGATGGCCAGCATGCCTATTCTTATGGCACAAGGCTATGTGATGGCCCTGCACCTTGTGCGGGGCAGATCAATCAGGGGTACACAGGTATATGAGGAACCGCCTCAAGGCGAGCAACGGGCTTGGCGGCGCGGCCAGCCACAATGGTGCCGTGGCGGCCCCTTCCTTCAGCCATGTCCGGCGGGGGGGTGGCATGCCACGCTGGGCCAGAGCCATGATGGCGGTGGCTTTTGTGCTCTCCCTGTTTATTCCGCTCTCCCCCGCCCATGCCATTTCGGTCCGGGTGAAGGATATTGTCGATTACGAAGGCGTGCGAGACAACCAGCTGGTCGGCTACGGGCTGGTTGTGGGCCTGCACGGCACGGGCGACCGTCTGACCAACATCATCTTCACGCGTGAGACGTTGATCAGCATGCTCAACCGTCTGGGCGTGAACATCCGCGACCGCGAAATCCAGTTGCAGACGCATGACGTGGCCGCCGTTATGGT
>JBDNSL010000123.1:3785-6120 GCA_047719095.1 Acetobacter sp. | reverse complement strand
TTTAATATCCGATCGTAAGTGAGAGTGTTCCGAACCCGCCTTTGTTACCGAAGCCATTCTGCTCGCGTATGGTAGACACGCCATGCAGGCGCCAGCCAACATTGAATATGAAGCTGATATAACGATCAACAGCACTATGCAGGTCTAGACCGATGCTGGATAGATCTGCCTCGTTCACGGATTGAGCAATGGGATGCACCTGCGAGACATGGCCATAATCATAGAATAGTCCTACCTGTTCAGTATCATACACGGGGATGTTGGGTGCGATGAATTTGGAAAGACTGAAAGCAGGTGAGCGAATTTCGTTGGTAACACTTACCCCCTCACTGCCTAGCGCTGTATCTGTAAAATAGCCGCGTGCAGTGTAAAGCCCACCAAGACCAAATTGATTATTGTACATCAGATTGGTACTGGCAAGTTGCCCCGTGGCTTGCAAAATCCACGATAGGCCTGCAGGCAACCATGTGGTGCGGTTAAGACTCACGGTGTCATAGGCATACTGGTTACTTGCTCCAGGTACGAGTGTCTCAAAGTTGCCGTGGCGGTTGGCTCCACTCATGCCGCCGGGGCTAAGTACGAGCTGGTTCTGGAAAGTAGTCTGCCCATACGGGTCGTTCAGCATGGCATTGTATAGGATGGGAAACTGATCGACTTCTGCCTGACTGTCGAACACCCGTAGCCCGCCAAATTCGAGGGTGTTGTCGGTGGTTTTAAAGTCAAAGCCAATCTGCAAGTCTTCGGTCATGCGTGTACGCGGTCCAAAGGTCAGGGCGGGCAGGTCGTGGATATAACGTATGCTGGCCTGCCCGCTATGGCCTGTCTCACCCAGATAGGCACTGCTCGTACGCATATCGGGTTTTTCCCATGCATAGGAACCGAAAACCTGAATGCGGTCATGCCAGGGCAGGGGGGCTGTCCAGCTCAGGGCGTGGCCGCTGTAGCGGTCGCTAACACTGTGGGTGAACTGGTAGGATAAGATCTGCCCCAGACCGGCCACGTTGCCCCATGTGCCACCTACGGCCCATTCGGAAGAGCCGAGCGAGGGGACACCGGCATTGTCGTAGGAGCCATAGATATGCAGAGGCAGGCGGTCTTTTGTCTGCAGGGTGACATCGGTTGTCCCCTGCGCGTTACCAGAGGCGAACAGAGCATCGACCGTGCGGAAGGGGTTGCTGTTCAACCAGGACAGGCCAGCCTGCACGCCTGACAAGCTAAGGGTCTGGCCAGGCGCGAGCCCGCTTTCCTGCCGAATCAGTCTATCGGAGAACCATCGGTTACCTGCTATTTTGACCACGCCCAAACGGTATTCCGTGACGATGATCTGCACCACACCGTCGTTGATGTTTTGCGGCGGGATGGAGACATATACAAACGGATGCCCCTCAGCTTTGTAGAGTGCACTGACCTTTGCGGCGATGGTGTTTAGATCCGTCATACGCAGGGGCTTACCGAGGTAGGCGGCTATGTCATGGTTGAAGGAGGCCTGATCGAGCAAGGGCAGGCCTGCATGTTTCACGCCCTTTGTGCCAGCAGGTAGACCCGCGGCCTTGAGGGTGGCAGTGTTGGGGATAAATACCAAGCCTTTGAGGTCGGGGATGAGAACCGCATTGGACTGCGGAAGGGGCGGGGCCTCTTTACCCGGCATGGTTAGGTCGTTGGGGGCCGGTGTGGCTGCAGGTTGGCGCGGAGCAAGGCGGCTATAGGCCTGTGCATGGGCTACGCGAGGCGAGAAGGCGCAGGCGACGGCGGCAAATGCGCCACCAACAAAAAGAATGTGACGCATCAGAACGTATCTTTCAGGTAGTTGGTATAAGAGGTGCTGGGCAGCACGATTTGATATGCGTTCGGAGCATCAGAGTTTGCCGTGCTATCTGGCAAGGGTAGAGGGCTGTTGGCATTAATCAGTGTGAGACTAGGGGATTTCCCGATGCTTGTAATGATGAGGTTAGCTGGGCTTGATGCCGGGGGAGTATTCCCGTTTAGCGATGCTACAGGCCAGAAGATGGGAATGGTCGTGATCCGGGTGATCTCGTAGGTGCCATTGTGATAGGTGATTGTGTAATTGCTCAGCCCTGAGCCGCGCGCGTTACTGGCGGTAATGGCGTAGGAGCCTGTGTTGCTCAGGTTTGAAGCGGTTGTGGAGAGGCTGACACCGGTCACGGCATCACCGTTGACCAGACCGCTGGTTTTAAAGTCAGTGTTATTTAGTGAGGGGGTCTGTCCATAGGTTCCGGTCTGGTTCAGAGCGGTAATGGCCAGGGCCGCGGGTGTTATGGTGTAGGTGCCATTGTGATAGGTGATTGTGTAATTGCTCAGCCCTGAGCCGCGCGCG
>JBDNSL010000123.1:2936-3685 GCA_047719095.1 Acetobacter sp. | reverse complement strand
AGGGGGTCTGTCCATAGGTTCCGGTCTGGTTCAGAGCGGTAATGGCCAGGGCCGCCTTGCTGACAGTATCAGTAGCCTGATAGGTGATTTGATAACCTTTTGCCGTGGCGCCGGTGCCATACATGGCCCCCGTCGTGCCGGCATTGCTCGTCGATGAGAGAAGCGGGCTATACCATTTCAGGTTGCTTGTCTCCACGAGGGAGGATGCGTTCTTGCTGTTCTGGTCTGTGAAGGTGAGACTACTGACAGAAAAAACACTCTGCCCGTAAGTCTGTGCCCCTGTGCTACTAATCACAATATGGGGCAGGGCGGAGAGTATCGGATACGGCGAACCTGAAACCCAGGCACCCGGATCGGTGAATCTGTAAGGACTGCCGCTAACCATCGGTCCCTCGGTCAGCCACTGCACAGTAGTCAGGCCCTTGCCGCCCGACATGTTGCCCTTTCCAATGCTCGCTGTGGTACCGGAAGTACTGGTGTCAAAGTAGGCATTGCTGATCGTGCCAAAATTATTGCCGACCAGACCGCCTGTGTCGTAGTCGCTGCCGGTCACGCGCCCCGTCGCGTAGGCCCCACTGATCGTGTCATCACTCCGCCCGGCCAGACCGCCTGTGTTGTTGTTGCCGGTTACGTTCCCTGTCGCGTAGGCCTCACTGATCGTGCCAAAATTATTGCCGACCAGACCGCCTGTGTTGTAGTCGCTGCCGGTCACGCGCCCCGTCGCGTAGGCCCCACTGATCGTGTCATCA
>JBDNSL010000123.1:0-2836 GCA_047719095.1 Acetobacter sp. | reverse complement strand
TGTGTTGTTGTTGCCGGTTACGTTCCCTGTCGCGTAGGCCTCACTGATCGTGCCACCATTCAAGCCGACCAGGCCGCCTGTGTCGCTGTTGCCGGTTACGTTCCCTGTTGCGTAGACATCTCTGATCGAACCAGCACTCATGCCGACGAGGCCGCCTGTCGCCTCACTTGTGCCGGTCACGTTCCCCGTCGTGTAGGCCTCACTGATCGTGCCAAAATTCCTGCCGACGAGGCCGCCTGTACCCTTACTTGCGCTGGTTACGTTCCCTGTCGCGTAGACATCGCTGATTGTGCCATAATTATTCGTACCGACCAGGCCGCCTGCTGCTGTGAATATGCCTGTGCTTGTGCCGGTTACGTTTGCTTGGAGAAGGCCAATATTCCTAACGGTTCCCCCCCTGCTTACCTGCCCGAATAGCCCGACAGACTCGGCACCACTATTAATCACGAGGTTTGAGATGGTATTACCCAGCCCGTTGAAGGTGCCGGTAAAGCCACTGGACGTCAGAGGCGTGAAATTACTGATACTGCTCATGTCGAGTGGTCTGGCCAGAGCGTAATAGCCCGATACGCCAACGGCATTCTGTAAATCGTCGGGGCTGGTAATCAGCGTATAGCTATGACCATCGATGGTCAGCGGGCTGCTGCTCGTTGTGCTGGCGGCGGTCAGGGAGGAACTGGTGAACCGGACGCTGGAGGTGCCAAAGTTCAGAGTTCCATCTCCTGTGCCAGTGCCACCGATATTGTTGTTGGTGGTCAGGGTCAGCTTACCCGTACCGCCCACGGTGATATCGGCATTGAGAGTGATGGAGTGATAGGAGGACAGGATCAGGTGGGCCGTGCTGTTCCAGCTCAGAGCGGCGTTGAGCAGAATATCTCCATTGCCCGCAACGCTCGTGCCAGTGCCAGCGATGTTGTTGGTGGCGGCCGAGGTTTGCTCGGTTACATTGGTACCGCTGTTAAGTGCGCTATTGATGGTGCTGGCGGCATTACTGTCGATCGTCAGGTCATCAGGGTCGAGCAGCCAGCTTCCACCAGGCCCGGCACTGATGGTAGCAGACCCCACGACCAGTGTGTGGGCCGAGGTCTCGATTGTGCCGCCAGCTCCTGTGCCTTTTCCGGTGGCTTTCAGGGTAACGCCTGAAGCCACGGTGGTGCTGCGGGCCAGATTGGTGCCACCCATGCTGTCGGTGCCGACAAGGATACGCCCCCCCTTCCGCCCGGCTTTGCTGGCCGAGGCATTCAGCACGGCTTTGCCGCTAAAGTCCACGTTCCTGCCATTGGCGCGGATGATACCCCCTGAGCCATCGGCACTGGTGGCCTTTAGCGTTGTACTTTCAACCGTTACTGTGCCGTGGGGTGCGCTCAGCCAGACCTGTCCGTTCACCCTTGTGGTGCCGGTGGCCTGCACCAGTCCCTCACGGTTGCCCGCCAATGCGTAGACATTGCCTCCGGCCGAGGCCAGTGTGGCGGCGGCGGCCTTGATCCGCCCGGTGTTGGTCACGTTGCCCTTTGCCTTGCTGTCTGCCACGATATAAACGCCAGATGGGCCATCGACCTCACTCAGTACCACCTGATTGCCCGCCATTAGATTTGCCGTGCCGCCCGCAGCACTGACTGTGCCTTTGTTGCTAACGCTGGCTCCCACCAGTACTACATTACCGCTGGTGCTGGTGATCTTCCCCGCATTGGTGACAGTGCCATCAGAGCCGCCGGATAGAATGATGTTGCCCCCCTTCATGAACGCGCTGCTGGGCGTGTCACGCGTGGAGGCAACAAAGCTGCCGCCGGTCACTACCGTTCCGCCAGGCCCTATCACTACGCCATTTGGATTGATGAGGAAGACCGTGCCGGTGGCGCCTATATGCCCCTGTAGGGAGGAAGACTGTGCACCCGTCACGCGGTTGAGGGTGGCGCCACTGCCGTTATTGAACCGGACCGAAGCCCCTGGTCCGATGGAGAAGCCTTGCCAGTTAATGACCCCGCGTGCGGATGACTGGTCGATTGTAGTGGTGCCTCCTGTCGTACTGATACTGCCCGACCCCGCCACATAAGTGCCGCCCGTGGGCAGGGCCTGTCCCCAGGCGAAGCCGGGGGTAAGGGCGGTTATCCCAAGAAGCAGCGTGCGGGTTGTCAAAGTCATCAGTCAGTTTTCACTTCTATGGGGCTGGATATGGATGAGGTGCTTCTGCAGAGTGGAAATTATCAATGAACCGATCTCATTAAAAATAATCTGCCAGACACAATATTTCCTTGTTTTGATTGGTTTTTATATCGAATCAAGATTGATTTTGCGGTATCCCCAAAAATGCGACAAACGCGATGTTGAGCGCAGCAGACAACTGACTGTGTTCTCGCATGGGAAGGATACGTTCAGAGGTGAGTATGAAAGGCGATATACCGGTTTATGAAGCTCAGGTGCTCGCTGGATTGCAGCAGTTCATGAAATGTCTGGCTTTCTGTAATCAGGCATTACTGAGCATTCATAAGCAGATGCCGCGTGAAGTGCGTTACGTGGCCGATGTAAGACGATGGGTTTTGACGCATGCGGCCCTTTTGTTACATTTTCAGCGACGAGTTGACCCTTCAGCTCCCCTGCTGACCGCAACTAATCTGTATGGTTTGATTGAAGATAGCAGTTTGGTCAGCCCGAATACGGTTACAAATTACCTCAAGGAAATTCAAAATTTTGGCTATATAGAAGCCATTCCCAGTCAGGATGGCCGGGTGCGCGCCTATCAAATGAGCGCTTTTTCTGAGCAGATGTTTCATGTCTATCTCAGCCTGACATGCTCACCGGCCTGAAGGCCGATGGTTCCAGTATGGGCATACATCAA
>JBDNSL010000122.1:0-6248 GCA_047719095.1 Acetobacter sp. | reverse complement strand
GGGGGCCGGCCCGCCGCCCGCCGCGGGCGCCCCACCCGGTGGAGGCGCAGGCCGCCCGCCTGCACTGGCGTCAGGCGGGGCAGGGAAAAGGGCAGACCCCCGCACAATCCCCCGCACAGGACGGGCAAAACCCGCCGCCCACGCACGCACCACCGGCCGACCCGTTGGAGCAGACCAGTGGCGCGGAGCAGGGGGCATGAGTGCTGCACACCCTGCCGTGGCGGCACTTCCCCGGCTCAGCCCTGCACTGGTGGGCCAGTTGGAGGTGTTTCGCCCCAACGGGTTTGCACCCCCCGCAGCCCTTGTGGCCGAGGCCCGCGCGGCCCTGCCCGCCTACAGGCATGCGCTGGCCCCTCTGCCCGAGCTGGAACTGGCCCGCATGGTGGAGGAATTTGCCGAAATGCTGAACGCAGGCGTGGTTAACCCGCTACCGGGTGTTGCCTTGCAATTGCGCTGTGTTGCGCTGGAGGCGGCCTGTGCGGGCGTGCCTGCGCTGGCATGGAGTGGAACCAGCGTGCGCCGCGCCTTGGGGGCGTTTACGTTTTTCCCGTCCGCGGCCCAGCTTGTCGCACTGCTGGAGGAGCAGTGCGGCATGGGCCGCGCCACATATGGCCGCCTGCGCCTGCTGGTGGCCGAGGCCGACCGGCGTATGGCCCGAGAGCACGCACAGGCGGCGCGCTGGGTACAGTGGGAGCAGTGCCACGGCGCGCGCCCTGTGTACAACCCTGTGGATAATGTGGATTGTATGAAAAACCCGCCCTGATTGCGCCATGAGTCACAAAAAGTTGAACAGTTTACGGCCCGTTTCCCCCGTGGTGGAAAGCAGGGCAGGCAAGGATTTTAGGTAAAATGAACACATCCTACACGCAGGTTTCCAAAAAAACGGGTGGAGCGGCAACACCCGCCCCCGTGGGGCTATTGTCCGCGCAGGGTGGGTATGGCCCCACAGCGGAGCGGATGCAAAAATCCGTGTTTGTGGCGGACAAAACTCTGCCCGGCACACCCCTGCGGGTGCTGGGCACGGTGCAGGCCCTGCTGAATGCGCGTGACATTACCCAAGACGCAGCCAATGCGGCAGAACGCTGGTATAGGGACTGGGTGTTTGCCTATGTGGGGCATATTGAATACCCGGCCAACCACACCCCCAACACCCTGACCCGGCATGATGATGTGTCGTGGCAGATGACGCGCGCGCACGCAGCGGGCCGTTTGGTGGATGTGCGGTGCGCGCTGGGGTTGTGTGCGGAGGTCAGGCTGAAGTTGATGCTGGTCGATGAACTGTCATTTATGCAGATGGGGCGGGCACTTTTTCCACATCTGTCAGATGCGCGTGCCCGCCTTAAGGTTTCGGCCCAGTGTGCTTTGCTGCTGGAGCAGTTGGAGGGCTTTTATAACAGCCTGCGCCGTGGGCGTGATAAGGGCGCAAAACCGCGCACAAAAGTGGGCGATGGGTCTGCATCCTTGCAAAAATAACTGGAGGTAAAAAGCGGTATTGCAAAAAAAACTGCGCGGTGTGTGTTTTTTTCGCTTGCCATGTGCGCGCAGCCAACGTATAGAAATACCTACATTGGAATTCCTGCGCCAGACCGCTGCAAGCCGCCCCACCGGGCGGCTTTTTTTATGGGCTGGGCGCTAGGCGGCATACAGGCCGCATTCCCTGTTTTTGGAAAAATAATGACCCAGTCAGTCAGCTATGCCGATGTGGTGCGCCTGCACCGCATGGATGCGGTGTGCGTTGGTGCGCGCGCAGGCCACGCCCTGCTCTGCTTTTTGGTGCCCGAGGCCGAAAATACGCGCCACAGGGCCGATGTTGCCCTTTCCTGGTGCGAAAGTGCTCAGGCCAATCTGCCCCCACAGGTGCGCGTGCGCTGCGTTGTTAATGCGCGCCATGTGCGTGGCCCGGTTGTGGGGCAACTGCCCCCGCCCGCCATGCAGCGCATTCACGCCATGCTCCTGCGTGAGAGCAGTGCTCAAACGGTGGAGGGGGGCTGGCCGCACCAGAGCAGACCACACAGTAAGGGGCACGCCCATGCCTGCATGCAAAAAAACACCAGAGCGTACAAGCCCGCAACCCGATCCGCCTATTACGCCTGAGGTCTGGGAGCAGATATTCAGTCAGGCGGAGGAGGGGTGTACCCTGCGCCAGATCAGCACTGCGCCGGGCATGCCCACATGGGAGCACATGCGGGCGTGCCTGCGTGCAAGCCCGGCCCTTGCCAGCCGCTATGCCCGCGCACGGGTGCTGGCGGCAGAAGCGTTTGAGGACCGGCTGTTACAGGAAGTGCATAGCATTAGCGGGGAGGACACAGCCGCCATGCGCCTGCGTATAGATACGCTTAAATGGATCATGTCCAAGCGTGCCCCCGCCCGCTACGGCGAAAAGGCGGGGGGGGACATGCCAACAGACTCCGCAACGCCCCCGCCCGATGGCAGGCCCCGCACCATCCGCCGCGTGATCGTGGACCCGGTGGCGCGGGTGGATAAGGAACAATGAGCAGGCCCAGCCTTAAAATTCCCACAGCACGGGTGTTTGCCCCCCTGCTGGCTCCGTGCCGGTACAAGGGGGCCTATGGGGGGCGGGGGTCTGGCAAGTCGCATTTTTTTGGCGAATGCGTGGTGGAGGAGCATCTGCGGCTGGCAGGGCACCGCACAGTGTGCATCCGGGAGGTGCAGAAATCCACCCAGTTGTCCTCCCGCCAGTTGATTATTGATAAAATCAGCCAGTTTAACCTGCAACAGTATTTTGATGTGCAGGACAGGGCCATTCGCACACCGGGGGATGGGTTGATTGTGTTTCAGGGCATGCAGAACCACACGGCAGAAAGCCTGAAGTCACTTGAAGGGTTTGACCGGGCATGGGTGGAGGAGGCGCAGTCCGTCTCCGCCCTGAGCTGGCGTATGCTGCGGCCCACTTTACGCAAAAAAGGGGCGGAAATCTGGGCATCATGGAACCCTCATGCTCCAACCGATGCGGTGGATGCGTTTTTCCGTGGTGCTGGCTCGGACCGGGCGGACCTTGTGGCCGTGCGGGCCAACTGGTCGGATAACCCGTGGTTTGATCAGGGCACCTTGCCAACAGAGCGGCTGGAGGACCAGCGCACCCGCCCCGATGAATACGGGCATGTGTGGGAAGGGGATTACCAGAGTTTTTCCGCAGCCCAGATTTTTGCAGGACGGGTGCGGGTGCAGGACTTTGCAGTGCCCGAGGATGCACGGTTTTACTACGGTGTGGACTGGGGTTTTGCCAAAGACCCACTGGCCGCTCTGCGCTGCTTTATTGCGGGCAATACAGTGTATATCGACCATGAAGCCGGAGGCATTGGCGTGGAGCTGGATGCCATACCCGCCGTGCTGGGGCAGGTCCCCAATGCCGGGCAATGGCCATGGAAGGCCGATGGCGCCCGACCGGAAACCATAAGTTTTCTGGCCCGCACATATGGGTTTCGTATCAGTGCCGCCAAAAAATGGCCCGGCAGTGTGGAGGACGGCATAGCCCGGCTTAAAGCGTTTGACGCCATTGTGCTCCACCCGCGCTGTAGGCGTGTGGGGGAGGAATTTCGTTTATATTCCTACAAGGTTGATAAAGATACAGGCGACGTTCTGCCCATTGTGGAGGACGCGCATAACCACTGGATAGACGCGCTGCGCTACGCGCTGGACGGGGTGATCCACAACCGGCGCACCATGCCGCGCTTTAGTGCGCGCACACTCCACAACATTCACCACGCCAGCAAGGACGGACAAAACAGATGACAGACTGGTTGGCCCGCCTGCGCGGGTATTTGGGCGGGGGCACCTATCGCCACCCCCTGTATGGTGGTGCTGCACGCACCAGTGCCACACGCACGGGTGGTGGGGAGCACGCCACACGCACAGCAGCCCCCACCACAGGCGCACGCATGGAGCCTGTTTTGCAGCCCCCGCGCGCTCAGGCCCCATCCGTGGCCGCACAGGGCAGGGGCACGCGGCGGCTGGGGTTTGCCGCCTTGTTTGGCTGGGGTGGGGCGGGCAGCCTTGCCCCCCCAACAGCGCAGGACCGCGCGGCTGCGCTGTTTACGCCCTACCAGCCTCCACATGGGGTGCGCGGTGCGGGGGCGGGCGCACTGGCCATGGATACGGGGCTTGGGGCGTATGCAACAGCGCAGTACGGCATGGCCTCCAGCTTTGTGGAGCAGGGGCTGGCCTTTAAGGGCTACCCCACGCTTGCGGCCATGATGTTGCGTGCGGAATTTAGAAAACCCGTGGAAATTATTGCCCGAGAGGCCTCGCGGGCGTGGATCCGCTTTCGCTGCAATGGCGCACAGGCTGATGCGGTGCAGACAGCAGCCCGCCTGCGCGCGGTGGAGGCGGAGTTTTTGCGCCTGCATGTGCGCGATGTGGTGCGCCGCCAGATTGTGCATGCGCTGGGCTTTGGGGTGGGGCACATATGGGTGGGCCTGCGTGGCGTCGCACTGAATGACGCGGGGCAGGCGCTGCCCCTGCGCCCCACCCCGCACGGCATGGCGCGCGGCCAGCTTGAACGGCTGGTCAACATAGACCCCATATGGACAACCCCCAACAGCTACAACGCGGACAACCCCCTGCGCGCGGACTACTACCGCCCGGCGGACTGGTGGGTGCAGGGGGTGCTGGTCAACAGCACGCGGCTGCTTAGTGTGGTGCCGTTTGAGGTGCCCGATATTCTCAAACCTGCCTTCAACTTTGGCGGTCTGGCGTTGCCGCAAATGCTGGAGCCGTATGTGCACAACTTCCTGCGCACGCGGCAGTCCGTGTCGGACATGGTGAGCAATTTTGCCACCAAGATTTTAAAAACCGACATGAGCGGCACCATGCAATCCGATACCGGCATGCAGTATGCCGATATTGACGCCGAAAGCGTGAGTGCGCGTGTGGCCGCCATGAACGCGTGGCAGAGCAACAACGGCACCTTTGTGCTCGACCGCGAGAGCGAGGATTTTGACATAAAGTCAGCCCCACTCGGCGGCCTTGCGGAGCTACAGGCCCAGTCGCAGGAGTTTATGGCGGGTATTCCCGGTATTCCGCTGGTTAAGCTGTTTGGTATCCAGCCGCAGGGGCTTAACGCATCCTCGCAAGGCGAGATCAGGGTTTTTTATGATGAGATCGCAGCTTTTCAGGAGGCGCACATGGCCCCCGTGCTGCGCGCCCTGTTCCACCTTGTCCAGCTCAATCTGTGGGGGGCCATAGACCCCGATCTGGACTTTGAGTTCGTGCCCTTGTGGCAGATGTCCGAGCAGGAGGCGGCAGCGGTAGAAAAAACCAAAACCGACATGGACACAGCCAACATCCTCTCAGGCAAAATTACCGCGCACGAGGCCCGCGCGCGGGAAGCAGCGGACGCACACAGCCTGTACCGCACGGCAGGGCTGGCCCGCCCCATGCCCGGTGGCAACACGGCTGGTGTGGGGCAGGGTTTTGTCAACACGCCACAGGCAAAAAGAGCAGAACAGCATGAATAATACACTCGCCCACGACCGCATGGGGTCGGTCCGCATGACCGATGAGGACGGACGCCTGCATGTGGCCACAACCCCCATTAGCAAGGCCACCGTCAACGCCTATTGGGGGCGCGAAATACCGGGGGCGGAGGCACTGGGGCTGGCACCAGACAGGCTTTACAACCTGCTGCGAGACCCCGCCGAACTGGCGCGTGCGGCCCCCAGCTTTAATGCCCTGCCCGTGCTGGCCGAACATGCCCATGTTACGGCCGCCACACCAAGGGCCGATCTGGTGGTGGGCACCACAGGCACCAACGCCAGCTTTACCAGCCCCTACCTGACCAATTCCCTGGCGATCTGGAACGCCGGGGCCATTCACAACATCCGATCGGGCGCGCAGCGCGAACTGTCCTGCGCGTACCGTTACACCCCGGTCATGGAGGCAGGCCAGTTTGAAGGCCAGAACTATGACGGGCGCATGACCAACATCCGGGGCAACCACGTAGCCCTTGTGCCCAGTGGGCGCGCCGGACCCGATGTTGTGGTGGCGGATGCCAAACCAAAGGACATTGCAATGGTTCAAACACACACAACCCCTTCGGCAGGGCAGGTTTTTGCCCGCCTTGGCACAGCTTTTGCCACAGGTGCGCTGGCCATGACCGCCACTGTGGCCGAGCTTGGGGCATGGCTGCGCCAGAATGGCATGCCAGAACTGCCTGCGCACACACCCGGCACAGCCCCGACGGACACCCCCAACGGCCCACCCGCAAGCCCGGCCACGCCCACCCACAC
>JBDNSL010000121.1:0-6330 GCA_047719095.1 Acetobacter sp. | reverse complement strand
ACCGGCCCGGCATGTGCTGGCAGGGCTACACCGGCAGACCGACCCAAAGACCGGGGCCATATCCCCCTTGGTGTTTACCTGCACGGGCAGAACGCCCATTTCTGGCTTCTCGGCTGCCGTGGCACGGCTGGAAGCTCTGATTATGCGTGAAAGAGCCGAGCAGGCCACCAGTGGGCAAAAAAAGCGGGAAAAAAGCCCCTCCACCCTGCAAGCTACAGTGGGGTGGCGGTTGCATGACCTCCGGCGCACGGGTGTAACCGTAATGGCCCGGCTAGGGATTGGCCCCCATGTGGCCGATAGAGTACTGAACCATACGGAGGGCACCATTAAAGGCGTTGCAGCCGTTTACCAGCGCCATGAGTTCCTGACAGAGCGGGCAGCGGCGCTGGATGCGTGGGCTGGGCATGTGCTGAGTGTGGCTTCCAGTCTGGGAATCGAACCCACGGCAGGGAATGTAGTACAGCTTAAAAGGTAATCTAATCGCTCTTAGGCTTACGGGAACGACGAGTCTGCCGTGTTTTCTGCTCGATTTCTCCCAGAGCCGCACTCACATCAATGTCAGGCTCGCTTTCTGCCAGTTTGCGGGCGGCTTCCTTACGGGCGGCATCAAACTCTGCATAGCGCCTGTGGGCAATCGTATCGGCGCTCATTTTAGACCTGTTCCCGGCCCCATGGAGAACAGGCAGTTCGTTGCTTGCCAGAAAACGGTCAAGAATCCCTTCCCATTCAGCCAGCTTGATTGTGAGCCGCCGCCTTGCACGTAAATCGGCTGTATCAAGGAACATGCTTACGATCTGATTAAGCTCGCGAATTTCAAGGTCACCCAAATAGTTCTTGGCAACCGTCACATCATCCTTCCGGACGCGGCCATGCTTCCATGCTGTCAGCCCCATGTTGGGAGCGGTAGCGCTGGAACGCTCAATGATAAGCTCTGCTGCTGTATGGGTGGTTACGGCATAAAGCATTTTGTTCTGGATGGTAGCATAGAACGCGAGTGCGACACGGCTGCTAGGCTCGTAATCATCACTAAGGGCAAGAATGTCCCGCACCTTTCGATAAAACTGAGCCTCGGAAGCACGAATAGCTTGGATGCGCTCAAGCAGTTCATCAAAATAATCGAACTGTGGGTCTTTCAGGCGTTCATCATCCATGACAAACCCTTTGACCAGATACTCCTTCAGAACGCTGTTTGCCCAGCGGCGGAACTGGGCGCCACGAGGCGAACGAACCCGATAGCCAACGGCTAAGATAGCTTCAAGATTATACTGTAACGTATTGTAACTCTTGCCATCTTGGGCAGTTAACAAGGATTCCTTGACAACTGAACCAGCATCTAACTCACCTTCAGAAAATATATTATTCAAATGCAAACTGATGTTCTGCTTACTGGTATCAAACAAGTCAGCCATGCTCGACTGAGTCAGCCAGACAGTCCCATTAACGGCTTTAATGGTAATGGTCGCGGCACCATCTTCGGTGTTGTATAAAATAATTTCACCGTTGTTCATCATCGCCTCGATCAAGAATCGTGCAAGCTGCACGGACTGTTCTAAGAAAAACTAAATATCCCGGTAGATAATGCGTAATTCCATTACAATAAAAAACATTCTCAATTTTTTATTGCGTGCGCCACATTAACTTTTCCAGTTTCTATTGTCCTCATGATACAAAAAATAACCGTTTTATTGTCAGATAAAAATATAGAGTGCATATTTAAAAAATCATATATTTTTTGAACATAACCCACTACCACACCAAAATTTACTTCCTTTGGCTTTTTAATATTTATCAACTTTCCTCGATGCAACTTTTCACCACAAGTATTGTAAATTTTAAGAAGCTCTGATTTTTCAATGCCTTTTTTGTATTCTATTTTACTTTTGTCGCCACCAACTTGAATAAATGGGTTTGGATAAAAATTTTCATGCAACCGTTCCAATCTATTCATAATTTTGTCAGCGGACCACTCTTTATGCAAACTAGAAACTCCTTGCATATCGCCGTGAGCTACCAACGCAGCCAACGCTATATTTTCTATAACCATACGAATTTGAAGGTAACAAAACTCTTGCGCTCTCATAGGATCTGAGAAACCCAACTTTCCTGAGACTGCTAGATTTATATTATCAACTCTATTGTTTATTTCCGTCATAAGAGACGCATACAAATCTATTTGTTTTTGAACATTATTAGACATATTAAATAACCTCTATTTTAATACGAATATTTATAATTTATCTCTTCAACCTAACCCCAGCCCCACCACCGTTTTCGGGGATGAACTCGACCCCGGCGGCTTCTAGTGCGGAGCGGATGGCTTCTATTGTGCTGGCTTTTAATTCTTCGCCTCGTTCAAGACGGGCAATGGTGTTGGTAGAAATACCCGACTTTTCAGCCAGTTCTCTTACACCCCATCCAACAGCCACACGGGCCATCTTACATTGAACTGGCAGCAAAACATTAACCTTGTTGCGATTTTCTCTTGCAAAACAATGTTAACTATGTTGCGATTATAGCGCAATCACTGATTGCGGCCGGAATGGGAAGGTGAGAGTTCCCAAACCAGCCTGACCACAACCGCTCGTATCAGGAGACGGTAATGGCTAACCACGCCTATACCATGCCCAGCAAATGCTTGGCAGTGCTTACCCTTGCTCGCCTGCATGGCGATGCTCTGGCCGCCATTGGCGCGGCTGGCCTTTGTATGCTGGCTCTGGCAGGCTTTCTGCACCCCGAACACCTGCAAGCCCCCTCCGGCCAACAGGCACACTACACGCAGCCCCAACACAAACCCGCCAAGCTTTACATGGCCTGCCTGCTCCCCAGTCCGGAGGTGGCAGAATGAACCAGATGCAGACTGCCCCCACGGGCCTGTCCCGCCGTGGTGCTCTTGCCTCCGTATTGGCTGCCACAGTGGCCGCCATGCCCGTCATGGCCTGTGCCACTACCACCAATGCGGATAGCGCCGCTCTGGCCCTCTGTGCTGCGTTCTGGCAGGTGCACGGGCGCATTAGGGCAATGGATACAGACCCGGAGTTACCCTACGGCTCGCCAGAGCAAAAACGGTTTGAGGCGGATCTAGCCAAGCTGTGCGGGCAGGAAGTGGATATTCTAAGCCAGCTTGCCAACACCCCAGCCCACACCACGGCAGGCCAGCAGGGCAAGGCAGCCATCCTGCGGGCAATCCTCCCCACTGCCTTTGCAGACTTTGACCTTGGCATAGAATGTGAGGAAATCCGGCTGGTTATGAGCCTGCTGGATGATCTGGCCGGAGGGCTGGCAGCATGAGCAAGCCACACCCCACACAAACCGGCCTATCCCGCCGCACAGCACTGGCCGGGGTTCTGGCCCTTGCCGGTAGTGCTGCCCCCGCTCTGGCCGCCTCTGCCACGCCAGATGATGCGGAATTGCTACGGGTGGTTCAGGCCGGGCTGGAGGCCGATGCAACTTTTTGCCAGCTATCCGAGGCATGGAGCCATACAGTTGACATACCGCCGCATGTGGAAGCTCAGGAACTCACGCTAGCAGATGCCCTGTCCGATAAATGGGATGAGGCCGGGAGCCTGCAAGCCCATACGTTGTCTGGGCTACAGGCCAAAGCCCGGTTGGCCCTTACCGCCATGCCCCTTAACCGCAACGGCACAGTCAGCCCCGGCGCTCCGGAATACCTTGCGTGGTCGCTCTGCCGTGACCTGCTGAGGGTGGCAGCATGATAGCCATGCAACAGCCCTCCGCTGGTTCCCTATTGCCAATTCCCGTTTTGTTCCCCATCGTGGAGCCAAGTGCGGCTAGGTTTGGCCGCCGAACGCCTGCCCCCCATGACAGGCCCGCCGCGCTCCCTTCCTATACTCATGGGGGTAACCGGCGTGGGGCGGTTGTAGTGCGGTCTATTGTGTCTCCCTTCGTAGCAGACAGGCTACGAAACGGTATTCATCTCTCATCTTCTGTGACTGTATTTGGGTGCTATGACGCCCGACTGTCTGAGTTGGACAAAGACCTTTCTCACAAAGCATACGCTTGTTACGTGAATGACGTTCCTCTGGCGTGGGTGCTTAACCCTGAATATTGGTGGCCGAAAACCAAAGACAGGGAACCCGCTGATAAAGTTTATATTTTTCACGATTTTTGTATCACTTATGCTGCAATGTGCAGCTACGTTCGTGAACTGCTTTGCTATGGTGACCTAGAGGCTTGTGGGCGTAAAAAGGCTGCGGACAACCCATTTTCTGTTATGGATATTTCGCTTTTTGGTCACTCAGGCAGGTTAAAATTTTCGGAAAATCGCTTATCGATAGATAAGCTGTCTTTCTTCGATATACGCACTGCCAGCAGAATGGGTTTGCCTTTTAGCTGTGCCATGTCAGCATTTGGCACTCCTAATCTGGTTAAACGCTATGTGACTTTCCGCCACGTAGTTGCCGGTGGTGACAAAGCACACCGCAACAATTTGCGCCAAGTCACTAAGGCATTACAGCAGGAGGTCTTTTCTCTCCTAAAAGAAGGCTTGCTACGAGCAGTTACAGTCTATGACCAAAACCCCATTGAACCCGGTGTCTGGCATCAACCAACAATAGATATGGATGCGTCCACAATCCGCGATATTGAAGGCAGTTGGGTGGAGTTTCGTATTCTTTCGCCATTAGCCATCCGTAAGCAGGCCGATCTATTAGAGTGGCGTCCAGAAGCTACACTACCTCCAATATCTGCTCCGCAGAAACCTACTGCTGAACAAACCAAGAGGCCTGCTCTGCAAGCATCTGATAATAAGCTTGTAGAACTGGCTGTTTGTGAGGACAAAAGGCGAGCGGAAAATGGTGAGGAATTATTGGATATGAAGGAACGGCTGACCTTCCTCCAAAAATATAAGCCAAAATTAACCGCGAACTATTTGAGAACCGAGCTAATGCCCCAAATTAAATGCCGCGCAAAAGCTCAGAATATCCCTCTGCGTGGAAGAGGCAATACAAAACAAGGGGTTGGCAAATAATAGGAGGCGAACTGCATTCCTCCTATTTGCCGACTATTCCCCTCCGATTTGGGTTTTTGCTTCCATCCTTTCATGCACCAAGCAGCCCACACATGCCGCAAGGTGCCTATGAAACGGGGAGTTTTTCGTAATGCCTACAATGGCACCAATTCAGAATGACAAGGCAAGACAGATGGGCACGGTTGCTCATTTTCCTGCACACCACCACAAGGAAGTCATAGCGCCGCTGGTGGTTTCAGAGGCTAAGGCCGCCGCAATGGTTGGCCTTGCTCCACGCACCTTACAGAGCAAACGGCTGGACGGCTCTGGCCCGGTTTTCGTGCAGCTCACAAAGCGCCGTATTGGCTATTCCGTTCAAGCCCTCCGCGAATGGGTTGCCAACCGCTCTGTTAGCTCCACAGCAGACGCCACCACACGCTTTGGAGGTGTGGCATGACTGACGCCTATGATCTGGACGACACTCTTCAAGGCACAGATTTTGAAGATACCTCCACCGTGCTGTGGAAAGGCGATACGCCTGAAGGCAAACCGGGTCTGCTGCTCAACCTTCTTTATTTCTTCTGGAAAATTGACTGGCACCAGCACAACACATTGGTGCGGCCTGACACAGCCTACCTTGTGACTGAGAATAGCCGTTTCTTCTCGCCCCCACCTTCGGAGGGCGTCATTCATGGCCTTATGCACGCATGGTTGCACCTAAGCAAAGTGACCATCGCCAACCAAAGCTTTGAGGAGTTGTGTGAAGGCAGCCAAACGGAGGGGGCAAAAGAACGCTTCATTCCACTGGCACCTGCCCTCCGCTGGTTCTGGATGGGTCTTGAAAACGACGACCGCGCCATAGAGGCCAGAAAGTGGCTCACTGCTATTGGGTGGGAGAAAATCGTCAAGGACGCGGCGGCTCGGGATAAAGCAACACGCGCAATTCTTGCCGGGCAGGCAGAAGGCCATACCTTCTCGATTGAGGAAATGCCTGAATATACCCGCGCACGAAAGGCAGCAGAGTCCCGCTTTGAAGCAGACATGCAGACTTGGATGCGTGGTGGAGCCATTGGCCCCATGCCTGCCCTAAAAGACTATCCACCAGAGGTGCAACATGAGGCGGCCTAACGCCTCCGAACTGGCCCGGCTTCTGGCGGACCACATTACGCGCCTTGCACCTGAACTGCTGCCGCACGGCAAAAAAGACGGTGCGGAATGGCGCGTGGGGTCTTTAGCTGGAGAGCCGGGACAAAGCCTTGGTGTGCGTCTGGCAGGTGCGCGGCGGGGGCTGTGGTGTGATTTTAGCTCAGGCGAACGCGGTGACAGTCTTGATCTTGTCGCCTCTGTTCTGTTCAATGGTGACA